>CAZRRW010000005.1:0-22565 GCA_964602505.1 uncultured Burkholderiaceae bacterium | reverse complement strand
GACGGCGGATGCGCTGGCCGGGCTTGTGGCGTCGGGCGGCGGTGCGGCGCTGGCCAGCTACCTGTTGTTCGAGCCACCGTTCGTGCAGGCCCTGGTGGCACTGGGTGAGCGCGACGCTTGGGCTCGCAAGGACGAATTGGCCGGGTTTTTCAACGGCCTGCCCGCTGCCTGAAATAATCAGGTCTTCTTCACTTGGGAGAAATCCTTGGACGCCAGTCACCCTCGGTGACCGTCCATCCGGCAGGCACCTCGGCAAGGCGGCTTCGGCGGATGAGACGGTGTCACCCCTCACCCCTCACCCCCGTTGCCACCCCCGCCCAGACCACAGGTGCTGCCATGCTCAATGTCTTCACACTCGTCAACGGTCGGCTCTTCCAGGAAGAGATCGACTCGTACGAAACCCTCGAGAAGCTCAACCCCATCTGGGTTGACCTGCAGGCCCCGTCGCTCATGGAGTTGCGATGGCTGGACCGCCGTTTTGCGCTGAAGGTGCCGCTGGACGCGGTGGACGACGATCTGGAGGAGTCGGCCCGGTTCTACGAGGCCGAGGAAGACGGCGCGCTGCACATCCGCTCGGACTTCATCATCGACGAGGACGACACCGCCTCGCGCAACGTGCGGGTGGCCTTCATCCTGCACCACAAGGTGCTGTTTTCGGTGCATGCCGAGGACATCCCGGTGTTCCGCTTGCTGCGGCTGCGGGCGCGGCGCATGCCGGGCCTGATTGGCGACGCCATGGATGTGCTGCTCACGCTGTACGCCACCGATGCCGAGTACAGCGCCGACGCGCTGGAGGACGTGTACGACGAACTGGAGAAGGTCGGCAAGTCGGTCCTGAAATCGCAGATGACCGACACCGCGGCGGGCGAGGCGCTGGCCGCCATCGCCAAGGAGGAGGACCTCAATGGCCGCATCCGCCGCAACGTCATGGATACCCGCCGGGCGCTCAGCTTCCTGATGCGCAGCAAGAAGCTGAATGCCGAGCAGTTTGACGACGCGCGCCAGATCATGCGTGACATCGACTCCATCGACGGGCACACCCAGTTCCTGTTTGACAAGATCAACTTCCTGATGGACGCGACAGTGGGCTTCGTCAACATCAACCAGAACAAGATCATCAAGATCTTCTCGGTGGCGTCGGTCGCGCTGCTGCCACCCACGCTGATCGCCAGCATCTATGGCATGAACTTCCAGCACATGCCGGAGCTCACGCAGGAATGGGGCTACCCGTTTGCACTGGCGCTGATGCTGTTCAGCGTATTCGTTCCCTTCTGGTACTTCCGCAAGAAGGGCTGGCTGAACTGAGGTCAGGCTGGGTGCGGACGCTCAGCTGTTGGCTCGCCGCTTCAGCCAGCGCATGAGGCCGCCCAGGACGGGCAGCTTCTCATACAGCTCTTCGGCTACGTCCCAGTAGTCGCGGTGAAAGGCGATCCGCCCGTCGCCAGCCAGCTTCAGGTGCGAGCAGCCGCGTACCGTCTGCGGCGCGTCTGAAAAGCGCTTGAAGCGGAACAGGAAGTCCCAGGTGAGGAAGAGCTCCAGCGAGCCGTCGGCCTGCGGCTGCACCACGTGGCCCGTCACCGCAAAGCGCGGCTCGTGCAGGGCCACGAACATGTGGCTGAAGATGCGGGCGATGGCGTCGGTGCCATGCACCTCGTTGAACGGGTCCTTGAAGTAGGCGTCAGCCGTGTACAGCTCGGCCATGCGCGCCACGTCGACCGGGCTGATGTGTTCGAAGAAGGCCACGATGCGCGCCACCGGGTCTTGCGAAGGGGCCTGTCCAGGCGTCATTGCGAACGCCCCAGTCACAGCCCGGTGGCCCGCTTGACCAGCGGGAAGTAGGCCGAGTAGCCGAGATGCTGCAGGCCCTTCAGGAAGCGGGTGAAGCGCTTGGGGAAGTGAATCTCGAACTCGCCGCGCTCCCAACCGTTCACGATGGCTTGCGCCGCCTGCTCGGGCGTTTGCAGCGCAGGCATGGTGAACTTGTTCTGGGCGGTCAGTGGCGTCTCCACAAAGCCCGGGCAGACGACATTGACGCCAATGCCGTCGTCGCGCAGGTCGATGTACAGCGCCTCAGCCAGGTTGGTGAGCGCTGCCTTGGTGGGCCCATAGGCCAGGGACTTCGGCAGCCCGCCATAGCCGGCCACGCTGGACACCAGGCTGAGCTGCCCACGGGTTGGGTCGCCTGCGCCAGCCAGCAGGGCCTGTGCCTGGAGCTTGGGCAGCAGGTGCTTGAGCATCAGCAGCACGCCTTCGTAGTTCACCTTCTGGTGCTGGAGCGCGTCGTCCAGGTCAAAGGCCTGGGCGCGCATTTCCTTGTAGTAGCCCGCGCAGTAGCACACCAGATCGAGCCGGGTGCTGGCCAAGCGGGCAAAGGCTGCTTCCCAGGCCGCGGCGTCGGTCACATCCAGCGGCAAAGCCTCGGCGGCCACTTGGCCCGCCGCGGCACCGTGGCTTGCCACAAAGGCAGTCAAGGCCTGGGCGCTGCGGGCACTCACGATCACCCGGGCGCCCCTGGCGTGCAGCAGGCTGGCGGTGGCGCGGCCAATGCCGGTGGAGGCGCCAATCATCCATACCGTCAGGCCGTGCCAGTTGCCAGCGGTGCCAAATCGAGGGTTCAGGGCCACGGCTTGCTTTCGGTCGTCACGCTCACGGCTTGACGAAGGTGATGGTGATGTCGGCGAGCCGGATGCCAAAGTAGCTCAGCTCGGCCTTGTTGAGCACGATCTTGTCGTTGAGCATGTACATCCAGTCGTCCAGGCGCACGTCGTACACCGAGCCGCCCTCCACCGGCAGCCGGAGGGTGTAGGTCCAGTAGAAGGCATTGCCGCGGGCCTGGCCCTGGGCCTCGCCCACCACGTCGGCCGCGGTGCCCACGTACTTGCCGTCAGGCAGTTTGCGCAAGGTCCAGACGCGCTTCTCCTTCTTGCCGTCGGCGTAGGTGAAGTCCTCGTCCAGCTTGCCCACATCGCCTTGCCAGGAGCAGTTCATCACCACCTCCATGCGGCGGGTGACCTTGCCACCCCGGTCCTGGACCGTGCCATAGGCCATGAGCCGGCCATTGAAGTACTGCCGCAGGTCGAACACCAGCTTCTCGGCAGCGTAATCCTCGATCTTCTGGGCGCTGGCGCAACCGGTCAGTTGCACGCTGGCCAGGGCCGCGCTGGCGGCGGCACCCGAGAGCAGCAGGCGGCGTGGCAGGCCAGGGGCCTGGGCTGTGGTGACATCGGGCAGGGTCATCTCAAGTCCTCCGAATGAAAAACAGGTACAGCAGCCCGGCGGCCACCAGTTTCAGCAGGCAGGGCAGCACGCAGTAGGCGATGGTCAGCGCCTGCAAGGCCTGCTCGTCCCGCGCACCCGGGGCGTAGCCAAACAGACTGAGCGTCGGCAGGGCCAGCCCGGCGGCCAGCGCGAGGTTGAGCTTGGTGGCGAAGTTCCACCAGCCGAAGTAGGCGCCTTCGCGCTGCCCGCCGTGGCCGGCGGCCTGGATCACGCCTGCCAGCAAGGCGCTCGGTACCGCCAGATCTGCCCCCAAGGCGATGCCCGACAGCGCACAGACGACCACGAAGGCGCCCTTGTCGCCGGCACTCAGGGTGACCGCCCACATGAACGTCAGCACCGCCAGCACCATGCCCACACCCCACACCCGGGCCAGACCAAAGCGGGCCACCGCCCTGACCCACAGGGCAATCGACACCCCCGCGCACAGGAAATAGACCGACAGAAACAGCCCGTCGTCGCCGGTGGGCAGCTGCAGCCGGTCGCGGATGAAGAACAGCAGCAAGGTGGCAGGCACGGCGCTGGCAATGCCGTTGAAGACGAAGACCGCCAGGAGCTTGCGAAAGGCCGGGTTGGCAAAGGGCAGACGAAGTGAATGGCGGGATGCGGCGGGCGCGGCATTCGGGGCCGCGGCGGAGGTGATGCCGGGGCGTGGCGCCTGCGCCCAGGCCCACAGGCCCAGGGCGACGCAGGCTGCAAACACCCCCACCGTGGCGGGCAGGCCCGCCAGCGAGGGCAGCACACTGGCCACGATCACCCCCACCAGCGACAGGCCCTCGCGCCACGCCACCACCTTGGAGCGCGCGGCCTCGTCGGTGGCCAGCATGGCGCCCCAGCTCTGGTGGCCGATCGACATCACGCTGTAGCTCAGGTAGGCCAAGGCCAGCAGCGCTGCGCACCACGCCAGCACGCTGCTGTGGGAAGCGGCCACTGCGGCCGGGGGAAAGAACAGGGCGGCGAAGGCCAGCACCAGCACCAGGCCGGCCCCAGCCCCCAGGCGCAGCACCGCCTGCGCTCCGCGCGCCAGGGCAAAGCGTGCGTCAACCCAGCGGCCGATCAGTGGGTCTGCCACCGCGTCCAGCAGGCGGGCGGCCAGCAGCACCAGGCCCAGCGTGGCCAGGGGCACGCCATAGGTGCGGGCGTAGTGCTCCGGCAGCACCACGTACAGCGGCAGGGCCACGAAAGCCAGCGGCACGCCGAGCAGGCCGTATCGAAGGCCATCGAGCGGCCCCAGACCGCCCGCGCTGCCTGGCTGGTGAAGCCCCTCGGACGCGGGGGGAGGCACCCGGGGCCTTGGCGCCCCGGGTGGGGCGTCAACGCTTGCGGAGGGTGTACTGGACGACATCCGTGTTGCCTGCTTCGAATGCCGCTTCGCAGTACGCGAGATAGAACTCCCAGATGCGCATGAACCGCTCGTCAAAGCCCAGAGGCCTGACCTTGAGCTCCTCACGCAGGAAGTCCTCGCGCCAGCGCTTCAGGGTCTCGGCGTAGTCGCGCCCGAAGGCGAACTCGTCCACGACCTCCAGCCCGGCCTTGGCAGCCTGTGCGCGGAAGGCCGTTGGGCTGGGCAGCATGCCGCCCGGGAAGATGTATTGCTGGATGAAGTCGGTCGACTTCGCATAGCGGTCGAACAGCTCGTCGGCGATGGTGATGGTCTGCACACAGGCACGTCCGCCTGGCTTGAGGTTGCGCGCCACCGTGGCAAACCAGGTGTCCCAGTACTCGCGGCCCACCGCCTCGAACATCTCGATGGAGACGATCGCGTCATAGGGCCCGTCGGCCACGTCGCGGTAGTCCTGGAAGCGCAGCGTGGCCCGGTCCGACAGGCCCTGCTCGGACAGCTTGCGCTGGCCCCAGGCCAGCTGCTCCTTCGACAAGGTGATGCCAGTAACCTGGGCGCCAAACTCACGCGCGGCCACCTCGGCCAGGGTGCCCCAGCCGCAGCCGATCTCCAGCAGGCGCTCGCCGGGCTGCACCCCCGACAGGCTGACCGCGCGGCGCACCTTGGCCACCTGGGCGGTTTCCATGGTCTGCTCCAGGTTGCCTGCAAACAGGGCGCTTGAATAGGACATGGTGTCGTCCAGCCACAGCTTGTAGAACTCGTTGCCCAGGTCGTAGTGGGCATGGATGTTCTTCTCGCTGCCGGCGCGCGAATTGCGGTTGAGCAGGTGCTTGACCCGGTACAGCAGGCGGCCCCACCAGGTGCCATAGATGACGGCCTCGACCTCGTTGCGGTTGGCAATGAAGACGCGCAGCACATCCACCAGACTGGGCGTGGCCCAGTCGTCGGCGATGTAGGTCTCGGCAAACCCGATGTCGCCCGACTTGAGTGCCGCCTTGGCGATGGCCCAGTTGCGCAGCTCCAGGGATGCCCGCAGGTGCGCGGGCTGGCCGCTGCCGAAGCCGAAGGTCTGGCCGTCAGGCGTGCGGATGGTCAGGCGCCCGTGCTTGAGCCGCTGCATCAGCTTGAGGCCCGCGCGCGCCGCCGCTGGCGCGTCTGGCGGCAGCGTGATGGGCATGCCAAGGGCCTGTTCGAGGGAGTGGTCGTTGGACATGGTGTTGGATTGGTCGTGAAAGGTGCGTGGAGACAACCCAGACTTCAACGGGTCACGAACTCGGCGGGCAGGGCCGGTTTGCGCCAGAACTGCACGCGTTTGGCCCACAGCTTCAGGGCCTGCCAGTGAATGCGGGCGATGACACCCAGGGTCATGAAAGGCATGCCAAAGAAGGCACGCCGCACGGCGGCCGCGGTCGCTGGCACCAGCTGGCCACTGACGCTGGTCTCGATCAGCGCTTCGTCGTCGGAGGCAGCGTCGAAGTAGTCGATGCGGGCCACCACGTTCTCGGTGTCGCTGCGGTGCACGCGCATGAACCGGAACCGGTAGCCGCCCTCGACATTGCAGAAGGGCGACACGTGAAACACCTTGCTGGCCCGCAGCTCGCGCCCATAAGCCAGCTCTGGGCCATGCAGCAGATAGCAATGCCGCTCTCCAAAGGTGTTGTTGACCTCGACCACCAGGGCGGCCAGTGAGCCGTCCGCGCGGTGGCAATGCCAGAAGCTGACGGGCTTGAAGGTGTAGCCCAGCACCCGCGGGTAGCAGTGAAGCCAGACTTCGCCGTCGGCGTCGTTCACGCCCTCGCGGGCCAGCAGCTCGGTCAGCCAGCCCAGCGCACCGCCCTGCCCGGGGTCGCGTCCATCGCCATGGTCGCGGTCGAAGAAGCTGATCAGGCCAAAGCCGTTGAAACGCACGGCTGTGCCTGTGGGCGAGCGCAGGCTCGTCTGCCCCGCCAGCGTGCGCATGGGCAGCATCAGGAAATAGGTCGGGTAGCGGAAGGCGTTCACCGCCGGACGGCGCCGCCGGTGGATCACCTCGCCGAACCCGATCAGTACTTGCGGCATGGCCATGCGCTGTTGCTCTCCTAGGCGGCCAGCGCCGACGCGGGGGCATGCAGGGCGCTGGCCGGTGTGGCCTGCCATTGGGCAAGCAAGGCGCGCGCCACCGCCAGGCCCGACTTGAGCCCGTCCTCATGGAAGCCATAGCCGCCCCATGCCCCGGCAAACCAGGTTCGGCCCGGGCCGCCCGCCGCGAGGCCAGCAGGGCCCTGCAGGTCACCGAGGGCCTGCTGCGCGGCGATGGCAGCCCCGTCAAAGATCGGGTGCTCGTAGTCGACGCGGGCCAGCACCTGGGCGGGGTCAGGCTCGCGCACCGGGTTGAGCGAGACGAACACCTCGCGCGCAAAGGGCAGGGGCTGAAGCGCATTGAGCCAGTAGTGCAGGCACACCCGGGCTTCCTCGCGGTCAGCGTCGCCGCTGCGCTCGTAGTTCCATGCGGCCCAAGCGCGCCGCCGCTTGGGCATGACCGACGCGTCGGTGTGGAGCACCGCGACGTTGGGCTGGTAGCGAATGGCGCCAATGACGCGTCGCTCGGTGTCGCTGGCACCGCTGCCGGCCGGGTGGTTGAGCAGGGTCAGGGCCTGGTCGCTGTGGCAAGCCAGCACCACCTCGTCAAACCGCTCTTCGCGCAGGTCGCTGGCCTGACCCGACAAGACGGTGACCCCGACAGCGTCTCGCCGCAGGGCGACGACCGGTGCGTTCAGGCGGGCCTCCCCGCCCGAGGCGCGCAGACCCTCCACGATCTTGGTCACGTAGTGACGGGCACCGCCGCGCACCGTCCACCACTGCGGCCTGTTCGTCACCTGGATCAGCCCGTGGTTGTGGCAGAAGCGGATCATGGTGGCCACTGGAAACTGCAGCATCTGGTCGGTGGGGCAGCTCCAGATGCAGCCGATCATGGGCAGGAAGTACCAGTCCGAGAACTCCGGCGAGAAGCGATGGCGCTGCAAGAAAGCGCCCATGGGCTCGGAAAGATCAGCTTCTTCGCCCTTCTCCGCCAAACGGGTGGTCAACTTGTTGAAACGCAGGATGTCACTCAACATCCGCCAGAAGCGGGGCTCCAGCAGGTTGCCGCGTTGCGAGAACACCGTCGACAGGTTGTTGCCGCTCCACTCCAGGGGCTGGCCGCTTGGCCCCGAGGGCGACTGAACCGAAAAAGACATGTCTGACTTCGCCAGATCCACCGACAACTCGTCAAAAAGGCGCAGCAAATTCGGGTAAGTGCGCTCATTGAGCACCAAAAACCCGGTGTCTACGCCGTGTGTAACGGGGTGGCCGGAGGAGTCGGGCAGGCTGACATCGACCGTGTTGGTATGGCCCCCAAAGTAGGCCCCAGCCTCGAACAAGGTGACCTGGGCCCGGTCGGCCAAGGTATGCACCAAGCCCAAGCCAGAGATGCCTGAGCCCACCACCGCCACGCGGGGGCGTGCACCGGGTTGGGCGGACTGCCCGCGAGTCAAAGGGCCGGTCATGGTCGGCTGTGATCTCAGGTGGCCGAGGGCGACCGGATACAGGCGAGGTCGGCAGCGGGGGTCAAGAAAGAGGGTCTGAACCGCTGGCTCAGACCCTGGCAGAAAAACGTCGCGGAGCGCCCCAGAGCGAAGGAGGGAGGGAGGGAGGAGGAGGAGAAGCGCTCAAGGATTGCAGACGGGCTGATTGCTCCCGAAAGACTCCGCGACAGAAAAGTGGTGGTACTCCTTCTTGGACAGAAAAAGGACGAAAAGTTCGACGTATTCAGGGGCAGACCGATCTTCATGGCAATGCAACAAAGGGTGGGGGATCAACGAGGGCGAGTCGCTGCCTTTGGAACAGTGTAGCGTCAAGAAGACTGGTCGGTATTTATTTCAACTAACTCGTTACTTTGATGATTGAAGCAGTTTCTCGATATCCCGCACAAACGAACGGTCTTGCGGGTCGACATTGCTGGCGTAGCTGGTCACCGTCTGCCCATCGCGGCTGACCAGGTACTTGTGGAAGTTCCAGCCCGGGCGCACCCCGCTGCGGCGGGCCAGTTCCACAAACAGCGGGTCGGCACCGGGCCCGATGACAGAAGTCTTCACAAACATCGGGAACTTCACCCCGAAGGTGCTTTCGCAGAAGTCGGCGATCTGCTTGTTGCCGCCCGGCTCCTGCGAGAAGTCGTTGCTGGGGAAGCCCAGCACCACCAGGCCGCGGCTGCGGTACTGGTTGTACAGGGCCTCCAGGCCCTTGTACTGCCCGGTGTAGCCGCAGAAGCTGGCGGTATTGACGATCAAGGCCACCTGGCCGCGGTACTGACACAGGTTCTGCGGCTTCTCGTCCTGCAGCCGCAGCGGGCTGCGCTGCAGCAGGGGCGGACAAGCCAAGTTACCGGACGCTGCCACCGGGCTGGCCAGGGCGGCGCCCCCGAAGGACAGGCCGAGCACTGCCGAGCACACCGCCACGCGGCACACAGAGGCGGCCAAGGCGAGGAAGTGGGGGGCTGTCGACATGCGTCTCATGCTACGCCGGACTTCGACAGACGTCCATCATTGTCCAAGACAAATTACCCATCGCCACAGAATGTTCAGGCTGCTGCTCTTGGCAGCGCACTGCGTGCAGCGCTACATTGTCCAAGTCAAACGCCGTCAGAGCGTCCGGCAAGGCCAGCATCGTGATCGGACCCCCCAAAGCAGTAACCAGGGCGCAAGCTTCATCATGAGCGACTCCACCACCCCAGCGACAGATCTCGCCACGCCCCCATCTGCCACCCGGCAGCCTGTGCACCTGTCCATTTCGGCGGTCGAGCGCGACACCGGGCTGTCCAAGGACACCTTGCGGGTGTGGGAGCGGCGTTACGGCTTTCCCACCCCAGAACGTGACGGGTTCGGCGAACGCGCCTACCCAATGGAGCAGGTCGAACGGCTGCGCATCATCAAGCGCTTGCTGGATGCGGGGCATCGCCCGGGCCGCGTCGTCGCGCTGGACCTGCCCGCCCTGCAGCACCTCGCCGAAGGCATGAGCACACTGGCAGGCCGCCCCAGCCTGCCCACCGACAGCGACGACCTGCGCGATCTGCATGGCTTCATTGACCTGATCAAGGCGCACGACATTGAGGCGCTTCGCCGCGCCCTGAGCCAGGCTCAGCTGCGGCTGGGCTTGGCCCGCTTCGTCACCGACTTGGTGGCCCCGCTCAACACCATGGTGGGTGACGCTTGGATGCGCGGCCACTTGGAGGTGTTCGAGGAGCACATGTACACCGAGTCGATCCAGGTCGTGCTGCGCAACGCCCTCAACGCCGTGCCGGAGCCCGAGCTGATTGGCCGCCCGCGGGTGCTGCTGACCACCTTCCCCCAGGAGCAGCATGCCCTGGGCCTGCTGATGGCCGAGGCCACCCTGGCCCTGGAAGGCTGCAAATGCCTGTCGCTGGGCACGCAAACCCCCATCTGGGACATCGCGCTGGCGGCCACTGCGCACCGCGCCGACATCGTGGCCCTAAACTTCACCGCCTGCCAGAACCCCAACCAGGTCATCGAAGGCCTGGTGGATCTGCGCAGCACGATGCCGCGCAGCGTGGACATCTGGGCCGGTGGCTCCTGCCCCATCCTGTACCGCCGCGCCATCGAGGGCGTTCGCACCTTGACCGAACTGCACGACGTGCCAGTGGCCCTGGGCGAATGGCGCCAGGCCCACGCCAGGGGCTTTGCCGCCGCCGAGTAAAGGCAGGTTCCGCCAAGCTTTAAAATTCGCCCTCTTCTGAGGGCGCCCACAGGGCGCACCCCCTTTGTCCAAAAGGCGTGCCATGTCGATGCTTTATCCCGAACTCTTCAAGCAGCTCGAGTCCGTCCGCTGGGACATGGACAAAGACATCCCCTGGGATCGTTTTGACGGTGGTCAGCTCAGCGACGAGCAGGCGCAGACCATCAAGATGAACGCCATCACCGAGTGGGCGGCGCTGCCCGCCACCGAAATGTTCCTGCGCGACAACCGCGACGACTCCGACTTCTCGGCCTTCATGTCGATCTGGTTCTTCGAAGAGCAGAAACACTCGCTGGTGCTCATGGAATATCTGCGGCGCTTCCGTCCAGACCTGGTGCCGACCGAGCAGGAGCTGCATGACATCCGCTTCGAGTTCGAGCCTGCTCCCGCGCTCGAAACCCTGATGCTGCACTTCTGCGGCGAGATCCGCCTGAACCACTGGTACCGCCGCGCTGCCGAATGGCACACCGAGCCGGTCATCAGGCACATCTACACCACCCTGAGCCAGGACGAAGCCCGCCATGGCGGCGCCTATCTGCGCTACATGAAACGCGCCATCAACCGTTGCGGCGACGAGGCCAAGGCCGCCTTCGCCAAGATCGGCGTGCTGATGGCCAGTGCCCGGCGCACCGCCCAGGCCCTGCACCCCACCAACCTGCATGTGAACAAGGCCCTGTTCCCGCGCGACACCATCCAGAGCCGCCTGCCCAACCCCGAGTGGCTGGAGCACTGGCTGGACAAGCAGATCGCCTTTGACGCGGTGTGGGAGACCAAGGTGGTCGAGCGCATCCTGCACAACATGAGCCTGCTGATGGAGCGCAGCTTCGCCAGCGTGCAGGAGCTCAACCGGTTCCGCAAGGAAATGGCTGCCTCGGTGGCAGCCTCCGTCGCTGCCGTGGGCGGCGCACCCGCACAGCCACAGGCCGCTTGAGGCCAGCCCCGTGTCTGGGCGGCAGGTGCACCTGAACCGCCCTGTCTCAACATGCGTGACCCCTTCGGCCAAGCCACCGCTGAACTTCAAGCCAAGGTGGTGGCCAGCGGTGCGGCCTTGAGCGCGGCTGTGGCTGCCCTGCCACGGCCCCTGGTGTTCACCAATGGTGTCTTTGACGTGCTGCACCGTGGCCATGTCAGCTACCTGGCCGAAGCCCGTGCACTTGGTGCCAGCCTGGTGCTTGGCCTCAACAGCGACGCCTCGGCTCGGCAGCTCGGCAAGGGCCCCGACCGGCCCCTGAACACCGAGGCGGACCGCGCTCTGGTGCTGGCGGGCCTCGCCTCGGTCAGCCTCGTCGCCCTGTTTGACGAACCCACCCCTCTCGAGCTGCTGACGCAGGTGAGGCCTGACCTGTACGTAAAGGGCGGCGACTACGACATCGAGACCCTGGCCGAGACGGCGATGGTGCGCAGCTGGGGCGGCGACGCGAAGGCCATTCCCTTTGTGGATGGCTACTCCACCACCGCGCTCGTCAAGAAGATTCGGGGCTAGCCGCTGAGGGCTTCATGCCGGGCTCGCCTGAGCCCGGCAGTGCTGGCTCAGCCAAACACAGCCTGGGTCAAGGCTTCCACTGCCGCGCGTTCGCTCGTCAGTTCAGCCTCGGGCACTTGCGTCGGTTGCTCGTCTAAGCGGCAGGCGTGTTGGCGGGCGCGCAGCGTGCGGTAGGCATTCGCTGCAGCCAACCCCAGCCCACTCTGCAGCAGCCCAGCCGCCTCGGCGGCCATCAAAAGGGCGATGTTGCCACTGTTGGCCAGCAGTGGCGGGTGCTGAGCCGCGTGGAGCAGCACCAGAGCCTGCACTGCGAACTCCACGTCGATCATCCCGCCTACCCCCTGCTTCAGGTCGAACAGGCCCGCCTTAGCGGGGTGGGCGCTGCGCAGCCTCGCCCGCATCGCAGCCACCTCAGCCAGCAGGGCCGCAGGCTCGCGCGGGGCACACAGTACGTTGCGCCGCACGGCGTCAAAGCGGGAGGCTAGGTCATCGGTGCCCGCCACGAACCGCGCACGGGTGATGGCCTGGTGTTCCCACACCCAGGCCGTGTTGCTGCCTCGGCCGCGCTGATAGGCCTCGAAGGCCGCCATGCGTGTCACCAGGAGGCCCGAGTTGCCGTTGGGCCGCAGGGCGGTGTCAATCTCGAACAGACGCCCGGCGCCGGTGGGCACAGATAGCCAGCTCACCAGCTTGCGGACGAACTTGGCGTACAGCTGGGCCGACGCGTCGGCCTCGTCATCCCCCTGGCCCTCGTCGTCGTACACGAACACCAGGTCCAGATCGCTGCCGTAGCCCAGCTCCTTGCCACCCAGCTTGCCGTAGGCCACCACGCCGTAGCCCGGCGCCATGGGGTTGCCCTTCGTCAAGTCGGCCCAGCACCATTGCGCCGCAGTGCGGAGGGTCACGTCAGCCAGGGCGGACAGGTCATCGGCCACCTCTTCCACCGTCAGCCTGCCTTCGATGTCGCGCGCCAGGGTGCGGAACACCTCGGCCTGGTGCGCATGGCGCAGCAGATCCATGAGGGCCTCTTCGGTGGCCGCATCGCCACGCGCCAGCGAGGCCTGTCGGCGCGCGAGGCTGTTGGCGTAGGTGCCAGAGTGGAAGCGCTGAGCGAGCCACTGCGGGTAGACCAGTTCGTCAATGACCGCCGGGTGCCGCAACAGGTACTGTGCCGACCAGCGAGCCGTGCCGAGCAGGCGCAGCAGCCGCTCCAGGGCCTCGGGCCGCTCCAGCAGCAGGGCCAGGTAGCTCTCGCGCCGCACCACGCTGTTGAGCCAGTCGAGCCAGCGCTGCACCGCCACGGCCTGGGTGCGGCCATCGGCCAGCAAGGCGCGCACCTTGAGCAGCAAGGCGTCCAGCTTGCGTCGCCCAGCGTCGCCCAGCGCCTTGATGCGCGGGCCTTCCAGCCAGCGGGCCACCGTGTCGGCCAGCTCTGGCGGCCATTCGGCCAGGGGTGCCGGGCTGCCGTGGCAGTGGCAGCCCGGGTCGCAGCCTTCGGCGTTCACGCCGGTCATCTGGCTGGCGGTGGCGTCTCGCCGACGGGCCAGCAAGGCATCAAACTCGGTGGCCACCGCCTCGCGGTGGCTGCCCAGTGCGTCCACCAGTTCGCAGCCACTGGCAAAACCCATGGTCTTGGCAATCCAGGCCAAGTCCTCATCGTTCTGCGGCAGCACATGCGTCTGAGCGTCGTCCAGGTACTGGATGCGGTGCTCCAGCTGCCGCAAAAAGCCGTAGGCCCCAGCCAGCCTCACGGCGGCCTGGTGGGGCATCACACCCTGGCGCGCTAGCCGGTCCAGCGCGTCCAGCGTGGGGCGGCAACGCAGCTCATGCACCTGCCCGCCCCGCACCACCTGCAGGGCCTGGGCGATGAACTCGATCTCGCGGATACCGCCGCGCGACAGCTTCACATCGTTGGCCCGCTCGGGGCGGCCTGCCGCGCGGCGCAAGGCTTCGCTGCGAATCCTGCTGTGCAGGTCGCGCAGCGACTCGAACATGTTGTAGTCGAAGTAGCGGCGGAACACGAAGGGCAGCACCGCACTGCGCAGCCGAGCCAGGCCCGGCGACAAGGGGCTTGCGCTGGTGTCGCTGGCGGGGCCGATGCGCGGGGTGGCGTCGCCAGCCGCCATCGACGCCGACATGACCACCCGGCTCTTGAGCCAGGCCAGCCGCTCCCACTCGCGGCCCTGCACCTCGAAATACTCCTCCAGCATGTCGAGGCTGCACACGGGCGGGCCACTGGCACCGTTGGGCCGCAGGTTGGTGTCGACCCGGAACACAAAGCCATGCTCGGTGGTGGCGCCGATCAAGTCATACAGGCGGCGAACACCCAGCGCGAACCATTCGTGCGCACTCAGCGTGCCACGGCTGCCGCCGGTGCTCGGGGCGTCGGTGTCGTACAGGTAGACGAGGTCGATGTCGGACGACACGTTGAGTTCGCGTGCGCCCAGCTTGCCCATGCCCACCACCCAGAAGTCGCTGCCCGGGGCGCCATGCAGAGGGCTCAGCTCGGCCACCACCTGCCGCCAGGCATGGGCCAGACAGGTCTCGGCCAGCAGGGTCATGGTCCGCGTCACCTCCGACAGCGTGGCCAGGCCCAGCACATCCCGTTCGGCCAGGCGGGTCACCGCCAGCTGCCGCGTGATGCGCAGGGCTGCCCCCAGGTCGTGCGGGCGGTTGGCAGCACCCCCCATGCAGGCGCCGATGCAGGCGTTCAGCGACGCAGCGCTCACCGGGGCCAGGGTGTCGTGACCGGCCAGCCAGGAGGACTCGGCCTGGTAGCGCCGCCTGATGCGCGACACAAAGCGGCTGTGCAGGGCCAGTTGCGCGTCAGCTGTGGCAGGGGGGGCAGCGTTGCTCAAGGAGGAAGACCCAGAGGCCAAGTGGTCAGACGGCACGCCGGCAGAGGAACGAAGGCTCGGCGCCGCAGTCAACATCTCAATCGCCGCGGCGAGACACAGACCAGGCCTCAAACCCGACAATCCATCCCACCATGACCCAACTGGACCTGCCCCCCCGTGTGGCGTATGCCCTGGGCAGCGCATGGCGCTGGACGGTGGTGGTGGTGTCGCTGCTGGTCATTGTGGTCGCGCTGTGCTGGCTGGCGCTGGTGCATTTCATTCTGCCGCGAATCAACGATTTCCGCCCGAGGCTGGAGCAAGAGGTCTCTAAGGCCCTGGGGGTGCCCGTGCGACTGGGGTCGGTGGAGGTGCTTTCGCCCGGCCTGGCCCCACGGCTTGAGCTGCGCGAGGTTCGCGTCTTCGACCCGCAGGGCCGCGAGGCCCTGAGCCTGGCCACGGTAGCTGCCACGCTGTCGCCCCAGTCGCTGCTGGCGCTCAGCCCGCGCTTCTCGCAGCTGCTGGTCGATGGGGTCGATCTGGCGGTCCGGCGCGATGTCACCGGCCGCATCTGGGTGGCCGGTGTGCTGCTCGGCTCTGGCCGCAACGACAGCCAGGCCAGTGCCGACTGGCTGTTCTCGCAGGGCGAGCTGGCCCTGGTGCGGGGCCGCGTCACCTGGACTGACGAGCTGCGCGCCGCGCCGCCTCTGGCGCTGAGTGACGTCAACCTGGTGCTGCGCAACCCCGGCCAGAAACACCAGTTCCGCCTCGACGCCACCCCGCCCGCTGACTGGGGCGAACGCTTCAGCCTGCGTGGGAAGCTCTCGCGTCGGCTCATCGACACGGCCCCCGGCGACCTCCGCAAGTGGAGCGGCATGGTCTATGCCGATTTCCCCAGGGTAGACGTGAAAGGCCTGAACCAGTACGTGGACCTGCCGGCCGATGTGCGCAGTGGCCTGGGCGCCGTGCGGGCCTGGGGTGACGTGGACCGTGGCGCGCTCCGGTCGATCACGGCCGATGTCCTGCTTCAGGACCTGCTGGTCGGTCTGGCTGCTTTTGGGGGCATGACTCCCGCGTCGACGCCGGGCGATCTGTCTGCCGCGACGCCCACCATCGCCCAGCTGCCGCCGCTGGACTTGAAGCTCGCCGAAGGCCGGGTGGGCTATGCGCAGCAGGGGGCCGAGACGCGGCTCACCACCGAGAAGCTGCGTTTCGTCACTGGCGACGGCCTGCAGTGGCCCGCCAGCACCGCCCAGGCCCAATGGACCGCCAATACTGCGGGCGTCATCACCAGCGGTCAAGTCAAGGCCGAGCGCCTGGAGCTGGCGCCGCTGACTGCGCTGGGTGAGCGCCTGCCGCTGCCGGCCCCGGTGCGCCGCCTGCTCGCCAAGGTGAACCCTGCGGGCTCTGTGCGTGCCCTGGAGGCCCGTTGGAGTGGGGAGGCCCGGCCTGGCGGAGACTACCTGCTGAAGGACTACGCCGTGAAGGGCCAGGCCCGCGACCTGCGCTTTGCCGGGCAGGCCTTCGAGCCCTGGCCCTCGGGCCACCCGCGCGTCGGCCTGCCTGGAGCCAAGGCGCTCGATCTTGATTTCGATCTCACCCAGGCCGGTGGCCAGGCCATGCTGCGCATGCGCCGCGGCGAGCTCGATGTGCCAGGCTTCTGGGCGCAACCCGTGGCATTCGAGTCGATTGACGCCGACCTGCGCTGGCGCATCGACGGCCCGCTGGACAAGGCGGCCATCCGGCTGGACATCCGCTCACTCAAGGCGGTGAATGCCGACGCCCAGGCCGAACTCAGCGGCAGCTGGCAGACCGGTGCTGGCCGGGCCGACGAGATGGGCGTGGGCCACCGCTTTCCGGGTGTGATCGACCTGACCGGCAGCATCGCCAAAGGCCAGGCTGGGGCGCTGTACCGCTACCTGCCCGTGGCGGTGCCTCAGTACACGCGCGAGTACATCCGTGACTCCGTGCTTGCGGGCGACCTGCGCAACGGCAAGTTCCGCATCCGCTTCGACCTGTGGGCCGGCCTGCCGCAGACCGACGCGCAGGGCGACTTCCGCTTCTCGGCCGATGTGAGCAACGGCAAGCTCGCCTACATCCCGCAGCGTCTGGTGGCGCAGCCTGCCAGCGTGCGCGCGCCCATGGCCCTGCCCCTGCGCTGGCCGCAGATGGAGCAGGCCAGCGCCGAGGTGGTGTGGGACAAGCTCTCGCTCACGGTGAAGAACGCACAGGGCCGTTTTGCCGGCCTGCCCAGCGTGCAGCTCAGCAAGGGCGCGGCCAGCCTGCCCAATGTCTGGTACACGCCCACCCTTAGCCTGACCGGCGACCTGAAGGGCAACGCGGCTGACGCGGTGCGCCTGGTCAACACCAGCCCACTCGGCCAGTGGACGGGGGGCGCGCTGGCGCGCACAGTGGCTGGTGGCCCTTTCGAGGCCAAGGGCCGTCTCACCGTGCCGCTGCTCGACACCGCCCGCACCACCGTGCAGCTCAACGCCCAATTGGGTGAGGGGGGCGGTGCGCTGGGGCTGGGCGGCAGCGCCGGGGTGGACTTCCAGTTGTCGCCCGACACCCCCGCCCTCAGCCGCCTGCGCGGCCCCCTCGAACTCACCGAGCGCGGCTTCAACCTGCGCCAGGCCAGCGCCCGCGTGTACGGCGGCGACAGCCGGCTTGACGCGAGCGGCCGCCTGGACGCCAATGGGCAGTTCGGGGTGCAGTTGCGGGCCCAGGGCTCGGTGCAGGCCGAGGGCCTGCGCCAGGGGCGTGAACTCGGCGTGCTGTCGCGCCTGGCCACCTATGCCACCGGCCAGACGGCCTACACCGCGCAGCTGCAGATGCGCCGCACCGGGGTGCCTGAACTCAGCATCAGCACCAACCTGGTTGGCATGGCGCTGGCCCTGCCGGCGCCCTTCAACAAGGCTGCCGATGCGGCCCTGCCAGTGAGGTACGAGAACGTGCTGGCTCGCGATGCGCTGGTGCCTGGCGCGCGGCTGGTGGACACCCTCACGGTGGAGGCGGGTCGCGTGGCCAGCGCCCAGTTTGGGCGTGAGCTGCTGCCCGATGGGCGGGTCCGGGTGCTGCGTGGCGCCATCGCCAGTGGCGGGGTGGACGCCCTGCCCGGCGCCGAGAACAACGTGGTGGTGGCCTCGCTCAGCCTGCCCACCATCAACCTCGACCAATGGGAGCTGGTGCTCGACCGCCTCACCGAGCCCCCGGCCTCCGCGCCTGGTGCGTCTGGGCTCCAGACCTCCGGTGGCGCCGCGGCCGACAACCCCTACATGCCCAACGTGGTCGTGCTGCGCGCGCGCGACCTGGTGGCCGAGGGCTACACCCTCAACAACGTGGTGGTGGGCGCCTCGCGCGAGGGGCCCATCTGGCGCGCCAATGTAGACGCCACCCAGCTGGCGGGTTATGCCGAGTTCCGCAGCGCACGGTCTGGCCCCGGCCGTGTGTATGCCCGGCTCGGCCGCCTGAGCCTTGCACCCGCGGTCGAGGCCCAGGTGGAAAGCCTGCTGACCGATGCCCCCAACCAGGTGCCCGCGCTCGACATCGTGGTCGAGGATCTGGAGCTTCGCGGCCGCAAGCTGGGCAAGCTGGAGGTGGACGCCGTCAACCGCACCCGTGACGGCGTGCGTGAATGGCGGCTCAACAAGCTGGCGCTCACCGTGCCCGAAGCCAGCTTCGCCGCCAGCGGCAACTGGGTGGCGGTCAACGCGCAGTCGGCTGCTGCTGCGCCACGCGTGCCGCGTGCCCCGGCCACCGCCTCGGCTCGTCGTGCAGCCCTGAACTTCAAGCTGGACATTGCCGACAGCGGCGCCCTGCTCAGGCGCTTTGGCTACGCCGACCTGGTGCGCGGCGGCAAGGGCAAGGTCGAGGGCCAGGTGGGCTGGCTCGGCACGCCCTTCAGCGTCGACTACCCCAGTCTCACCGGGCAGTTGAACGTGGGCATCGACGCCGGGCAGTTCCTCAAGGCCGACCCGGGCATTGCCAAGCTGCTGGGGGTGCTGAGCCTGCAGTCGCTGCCACGCCGCATCGGCCTGGATTTTCGTGACGTGTTCAGCGAAGGCTTTGCCTTCGACAACATCACCGGCGATGTGAAGGTGGAACAGGGGATCGCCAGCACCAACAACCTGCGCATGCGCGGCGTGCAGGCCGCGGTGCTCATGGAGGGCAGTGCCGACCTCGCGCGTGAAAGCCAGAACCTGCGGGTGGTCGTCGTGCCCGAGATCAACGCCGGCACCGCCTCGCTGGCGTATGCGGTCATCAACCCGGTGGTGGGGCTGGGCACCTTTCTGGCGCAGGCCATCCTGCGCCAGCCGTTGATCCGCGCCTTCACCTACGAGTACCGCATCACCGGCCAGTGGGCCGACCCGAAGATCGAGCGGATCGAGCGCACACCGCAGCCCGGCACCGCCCCCGGCGCCACCCCCACCCCCGCCAACTGACATCCCCCTGCCAGCCCCAGGGTCGGGTTGGCACGGCCCATGCATGGCATCCGCCATGCGTACTTGCATACAAGATTGGGCGCCCCAAACCGGTGCGCCGTTGGCTCCGGCCTCCGCCGGGCTTGGCGCGGCCATGCCCCGGGTGCCCGGCGCCCCCGGCGAGCGCCTGCGCGCGGCTTGGGCGGCTGCCCGCAATGGCCCGGCAGGCATCTGGATCTCGCTGATCGACGAGGCCACCATGCTGGCCCAGGCCGCTGCGCTCGACCAGCGCTGGCAGGACCAGGGCCCGGCGGCGTATGCCGAGCAGCCCCTGCTTGGCGTGCCCTTTGCCGTGAAGGACAACATCGACGTGGCGGGCTTGCCCACCACCGCGGCCTGCCCGGCCTTTGCCTACATGCCCCAACGCGACGCCACCGCCGTGGCGCGCCTTCGGGCCGCCGGGGCGGTGCCGATTGGCAAGACCAACCTCGACCAGTTCGCCACCGGCCTGGTGGCGTACGCTCGCCCCACGGCGCCGCGCCCAACCCGTTCTCGAACACACATGTGAGTGGCGGCTCCAGCTCTGGCTCGGCTGCGGCCGTGGCCTTTGGGCAGGTGCCCTTCTCCCTTGGCACCGACACGGCGGGCTCGGGCCGGGTGCCTGCCGGGTTCTGCGACCTGGTGGGCCTGAAGCCCACCCCCGGCTGGCTGCCCAGCGGCCAGGCCGACGGTGTGGTGCCAGCCTGCGCCAGCCTCGACTGCATCTCGGTCTTTGCCAACACCGTGGGCGACGCCTGGCGGGTCGCCTCGATTGCCGCGGGTGGTGTGGCCGCCGGTTTGCCGCCCGTGGTGCGGCCCGACGCCAAGCGCCTGGGCGTGCCCGCTCAGCTGGAGTTCTTTGGTGACCTGTCGGCCCAGGCTGCCTTTGAAGCGGCGCTGGCCGAATGGCGCGCAGCGGGTTTCGAGATCACCCCCATCGACTTCAGCCCCTTCCAGGAGGCCGCCGCCCTCTTGTACGACGGCCCCTGGGTGGCCGAGCGCTACACCGCCGTGGGCGCCTTTGTCGACGCCCATGCCGCTGCTTGCGACCCCACCGTGCGCGGCATCGTGCAGGGCGGGCAGCGCTGGGCGGCGCACGAGCTGTTTGCTGCGCAGGGCAAGCTGGCTGCCTTGCGTGGGCAGGCCGCCGCCCTGTGGCAGCAGGTGGACGCGCTGATCGTGCCCACCTCGCCGGTGCACCCCACGCGGGCCGAACTCGCGGCCGACCCCATTGGCCCCAACAGCCGCTGCGGGCACTACACCAACGGCGTCAACCTGCTGGGCTGCGCCGCGCTGGCCGTACCCGGCCCCTTCCGTGCCGACGGTCTGCCTGCGGGCGTCACCCTCATTGGCCCCGCACACAGCGACTGGGCGCTGGCCCAACTGGCGCTGCGCGTGGCCCCTGCTGCCCGCTCGCTGGCCCGCGCTGTGGCGGTGCCCGCGCTGGCGCCGGTGGCGGCCACCCAGCCGGTGCGGCTGGTGGCGGTGGGTGCCCACATGAGCGGACTGCCACTCAACTGGCAATTGCTTGAGCGCGGTGCCCGCCTGGTGGCGGCCACCCACACCAGCAAGGCCTACCGCCTGTTCTCGCTCACCGGCAACAGCCCCACCCGGCCCGGCCTGGTGCATGTGGGCGCCGCGCACCCCGAGGCTGCTGCCATCGCGGTCGAGGTGTGGGAGCTCGACGCCCGCCACCTCGGCAGCTTCATGGCCTACGTCAAGGCCCCATTGGCCATCGGCACGGTCGACCTCGCGGACGACACCTCCGGCAGCAGCAGCGCCCTGGGTTTTGTTTGCGAGCCGCGTGGGGTCGACCCGGCCCTCAATCCGCAGGCGCTCGACATCACCGCCCACGGCGGCTGGCGCGCCTTTCTTGCCTCGCTCTCTTCCCCGGCGTTGCCACCCGCCAGCGTGCGCGCCACGTCTGTTCTCCCAGTGGTTTCTGAAAGGACTTCCCATGTCTAGCCAGCACCGTTCGCTTTCCACCCGCATCAGCCGCCGCGCGTTGCAAGGCTCTGCCGCCGCCGTGGCCACCCCCATGGTGGCCGCGCCCCTGGTGGGCTACGCGCCCTTGGCGCTGTCCCAAGACCAGCGCAAGGAAACGCTCATCGTGGCCAACGAGTTCGGCCCCAACATGCTCGACATCCATGGCGTGGGGGCCAACCGCCCCAGCTACGGCGTGGCCTGGAACGGCTATGACCGCCTGCTCACCTACGGCAAAAAGAAGGATGCCAACGGCAACCTGATGTACGACTTCACCAAGCTCGAGCCTGAGCTGGCCGAGCGCTGGACGGTCGACCGCGACGGCTCCGGTGCCACCTTCTTCCTGCGCAAGAACGCCACCTTCCACGACGGCACGCCCGTCACCGCCAACGACGTGAAGTGGAGCTTCGACCGCGCCCTGGCCATGGGCGGCTTCCCGCAGTTCCAGATGCGTGCCGGCTCGCTGGAAGACCCAGCGCAGTTCAGCGTGGTGGACGCACACACCTTCCGCATCCGTTTTGTGCGCGCCGACAAGATGACCATGCCCGACGTGGCCGTGCCAGTGCCCTGCATCTACAACAGCACCCTGGCCAAGAAGAACGCCACCGAGCGCGACCCCTGGGCGGCTGAATGGCTCAAGACCAACACCGCCGGCGGTGGGGCCTACAAGGTCGAAAGCTTCCGCCCTGGGCAGGAAATCGTCTTCGTGCGCAACGACGACTGGAAGAGCGGCCCCATGCCCAAGCTGCGCCGCATCATCCAGCGCGACGTGCCTTCGGCAGGCAACCGGCGCGCCTTGCTGCTGCGTGGCGACATCGACATGACCTACAACCTGCCGCCCAAGGACTTTGCCGACTTCACCAGCGACAAGTCCAAGATCAAGGTCATCAGCCACCAGCAGGAGAACGCGCTGTTCTACCTGGGCATGAACACCACCCGGGCGCCCTTCAACAACGTCAAGGTGCGCCAGGCGGTGGCCTTTGCCCTGCCCTACGAGCAGATGTATGCCAACGCCTTCTACGGGCGCGGCACCAAGATGTGAGGGCCGCCAGCAACACGCCCAAGAACGCGGTGTGGCCGCAGCCCCATGCCTACAAGACCGACATGGCACACGCCAAGCAGCTGATGACCGAGTCGGGCGTGGGCCCCATCGAGACCACGCTGTCCATCGACCTGGGTGCGGCCACCGTCAGCGAGCCCGCTGCCATCCTGATGCAGGAGGCCCTGGCGCAGATCGGCATCAAGGTCACCATCAACAAGGTGCCCGGCGCCACCTGGCGTGCGGCCCTGCTGCGCAAGGACATGCCGATGATCCTCAACCGCTTTGGCGGCTGGCTCAACTACCCCGAGTACTTCTTCTTCTGGGGAACCTCTGCACAAATCCGCGTAAACGCTCTTTGCTTGTAGATGTGCGACGG
>CAZRRW010000004.1:0-28054 GCA_964602505.1 uncultured Burkholderiaceae bacterium | reverse complement strand
TGAGATCGTCGACTTTCGAATGGGGCATTGGTGTGGGCCCTGCACGAGGGTTCAATCGGCCATGTCCTGTGGCGCAGGGTGGCCCCTAAAATTCGCGATTCTGACAGGATATGTACAGGTTCTCCCCATGACACGCGCGGCTTTCCTTTTGCTGGCTCCTCGAATCGTTGGCCACCGGGCCTGCGCGGCCTGTGCTGTGGCCCTGATGGTCGCGGGCTGCTCGTCCGTGCCCAGCCTGCCCAGCATCGGCGGCTTCGGCATTTACCGGGTCGACGTTGTGCAGGGCAACTTCATCTCCCAGGAAACCGCCGCGCTCATCCGGCCTGGCCTGAGTCGCGCCGAGGTGCGGGAAATCCTCGGTACGCCACTGGTGGCAAGCGCCCTGCACGCCAACCGCTGGGACTACGCCTTCACCCTCATCCGCAACGGCAACCTCACCCAGCAGTACCGCTACACCGTGTTCTTCAACGGGGACCGTGTCGCGCGAACCGAAGGCACCGACCTGCCCCCCGAAAAGGACTTTGTCGCGGCCATTGCGCCCCGCACCAGCGGCGCGCAGTTGCCCGAGGTGAGCGAGGAGGTGCGCAAGCGCTTCGCTGAGGCGGCCACCCGAGCCCCTGCGGCGCCACCAGCGCCGCCCGCTGCTTTGGGGAACTACCCGCCGCTGGAGCCTGCTTCCGCCCGCGGCCCGTCCTGGGACACACCGGTGCCGCGAGCGCCGGCTCGCCCGGGCTTCGCCCCTGCACCGGCGACCCCTGCCAGCCCTCGCTGATGGTTGCGGCACACCCTCAAGCCGTGCGAGTGGCCATCGCCGGCGCGGGCGGCCGCATGGGCCGCATGCTGGTGGAAGCCACCCTCGCTTCGGGCGATCTGAGCCTCGCGGCCGCCCTTGACCTGCCCGACAGCCCTCACCTGGGCCAGGATGCCGGCCAGGCGCTGGGGCAGCACACGGGCGTGCGCGTCGCCAGCGACGTGGCCGCAGCCCTGGAGCATGCGGACGTGCTGATCGACTTCACCCGCCCCGAGGGCACCCTGGCCCACCTGCACGCCTGCCTGGCCGCTCGCGTGGGCATGGTCATCGGTACCACCGGCTTCTCGCCCGAGCAGAAGGCCGCCATCGGTGCCGCCGCAAAAGACATCCCCCTCGTGTTCTCGCCGAACATGAGCGTGGGCGTCGCTGTCACCTTCAAGCTGCTGGCGCAGGCAGCGCGGATGCTGCGCGAGGGCTATGAGGTCGAGATCATCGAGGCGCACCACCGGCACAAGGTCGACGCCCCATCCGGCACTGCCGTCAAGATGGGCGAAGTCGTCGCACAAGCGCAAGGCACCGTGCTGGCCGATCGGGCCGTGTATACTCGTGAAGGCCATACCGGGCCACGCCGCGCCGACGCCATTGGCTTTGCCACTGTGCGCGGCGGCGACATCGTTGGCGACCACACCGTCATGTTCATCGGCGACGGCGAGCGCATCGAGATCACCCACAAGTCTGGCAGCCGGGCGGGCTATGCGGCTGGCAGCCTGAGGGCCGCGCGCTTCCTGGGCCCCAAAGGCAGCCGCACGGCGGGCCTGTACACCATGGACGACGTGCTGGGTCTGGCATGACTCAGGGCGCGGCGGCTCAGCGATGAACGGGTTCGACCACTTCTGGCAGCAGGGGGATGCAGTCACTCACGGCGTGGCCCTCATCCTGCTCTTGATGTCCCTCGCCTCCTGGGTGCTGATTGGCTGGAAGACCTGGCTGCTGCGCCGGGTGCGCGCCGACATCAACACGGGCGTCGCCACCTTCTGGGCCGCACCGTCTCTGGACGATGCGGCCACCCGCCTGGCCGCTGTCGACCGCGAGCAGGCCGTCGCGCCGCTGCTCAGCGCCGCGCGGGCACCGGCTGCCGGCGGCACCCTGGCCGCTGTCAGCGAGGCACCCGACCGCCTGACCCGCGCCTTGCGCAATGCACTGAACGCCACCCTGCGCCGCTTGCAGTTTGGCCAGACCCTGCTGGCCAGCATCGGCAGCACCTCTCCCTTTGTCGGCCTGTTCGGCACGGTCTGGGGCATCTACCACGCCCTGGTCGGCATCTCGGCCGCTGGGCAGATCTCCATCGACAAGATCTCCGGCCCGGTGGGCGAGGCGCTCATCATGACAGCGGCCGGCCTGGTGGTGGCCATCCCGGCCGTGCTGGCCTTCAACATCCTTGGCCGCGTGGCGGCCCAGTGCGAGGTCGAGCTGGAAGGGTTCGCGCACGACCTGCGCGAGTTCATGCTCGACCACCCCGAGCTCACCTCGGCGCGCTGAGCGACGCAGGACAGGCACCTTCATGGCGTTCGGCCGACTGGACAAACCCGCGAGTGGTCAGCCCATGGCCGACATCAACATGACCCCGCTGATCGACGTGATGCTGGTGCTGCTGGTCATCTTCATCATCACCGCCCCGCTGCTGTCCGGCTCGGTCAAGCTGGACCTGCCCACCGCCAACGCCAAGCCCGCCGACGCGCCGCCCGCCTTCGTGACCGTGCAGATGGACCGTGCGGGCACCCTGTACCTGAACGACGCGCCGGTGAGCGCCGAACAGATGCGCGCCGCCCTGAAAGACCGCGCCTTGGCGCAGCCTGACACCGAGGTCCGGCTGCGGGCCGACACCGCAGTGCCCTACGGCAAGGTGGCCGCCCTGATCGCCGACGCCCAGGCAGCAGGCCTGAACCGAATTGGCTTCGTCACCCAGACCGAGGCGCCTTCCAGCAAACCATGAACCCAACCTACGAACCCAAAACGCTGGAGGCGGCCGTCCAGGCCGCCTGGGCCAGCGCCGACGCCTACCGCGTTACCGAAGACACCCGCAAGCCCAAGTACTACGCCTGCTCCATGCTGCCCTACCCCAGCGGCAAGCTGCACATGGGCCATGTGCGCAACTACACCATCAACGACATGCTGGCCCGCCAGCTTCGGATGAAGGGCTTCAACGTGCTGATGCCGATGGGCTGGGACGCCTTTGGCCTGCCGGCAGAAAACGCCGCCATGAAGAACGGCGTGCCCCCGGCCCAGTGGACCTACGCCAACATCGAGCACATGAAGGGCCAGATGAAGGCCATGGGCCTGGCCATCGACTGGAGCCGCGAGATGGCCGCGTGCGACCCGGGCTACTACAAGTGGAACCAGTGGCTGTTTCTGAAGATGCTGGAAAAGGGCATCGCCTACCGCAAGACGCAAATCGTCAACTGGGACCCGGTGGACCAGACCGTGCTGGCCAACGAGCAGGTCATCGACGGCAAGGGCTGGCGCACCGGTGCGGTGGTGGAAAAGCGCGAGATTCCTGGCTACTACCTCAAGATCACAGACTACGCCGACGAGTTGTTGAGCGCGGTCATGGACGAAAGCGACCCGAACTACCTGAAGGGCTGGCCCGACCGGGTGCGCGCCATGCAGGAGAACTGGATCGGCAAGTCGGTGGGGGTGCGCTTTGCCTTTCCGCACGACATTCGCGACGCGAGCGGCAACCTGGTGCAAGACGGGCGGATGTACGTCTTCACCACCCGGGCCGACACCATCATGGGCGTGACCTTTTGCGCCGTGGCGCCCGAGCACCCGATTGCGGCCGTGGCGGCGGCGCGCGACGCCACGGTGGCCGCCTTTGTGGAGGAAGCCAAGAAGGGCGGCACCACCGAGGCCGAGCTGGCGCTGAAGGAAAAGGAAGGTGTGCCCACTGGCCTGTTCGTCACCCACCCGCTCACGGGCGAGCAGGTGCCGGTGTGGGTGGGCAACTATGTGCTGATGAGCTATGGCGACGGCGCGGTGATGGGCGTGCCCGCGCACGACGAACGCGACTTTGCATTTGCCAAGAAGTACCGGCTGGCCATCCAGCCGGTGGTGGATGTGGGCGGCAGGCCGTACAGCACCGACACCTGGCAGGAGTGGTATGCCGAAAAAGGCGCAGGCATTGCCATCCACTCAGGAAAGTACGACGGCTTGGCATTCCAGGCCTGTGTGGACTCCGTGGCCGCCGACCTCGCAGCCAAGGGCCTGGGCGAAAAGAAAACCACCTTCCGCCTGCGCGACTGGGGCATCAGCCGCCAGCGCTACTGGGGCACACCCATCCCCATCATCCATTGCGACGAGCATGGCGCGGTGCCGGTGCCTGAGAAAGACCTGCCCGTGGTGCTGCCAGAAGACTGCATCCCCGACGGCTCGGGCAACCCGCTGCACAAGCACGAAGGCTTTCATGCTGGGGTGAGCTGCCCCATCTGCGGCAAGCCGGCGCGCCGCGAGACCGACACCATGGACACCTTTGTGGATTCGTCCTGGTACTTCGTGCGCTACTGCCTGCCGCAGGCCGAGCAGGCGGCCAGCGCCGCCATGACCACCGACGCGGTGAACTACTGGATGCCGAAGGCTGGTGCGACCACAACGCCAGCGATGGACCAGTACATCGGTGGCATTGAGCACGCTGTGCTGCACCTGCTGTACGCCCGTTTCTGGACCAAGGTGATGCGAGACATGGGCCTGGTGCAGTTTGACGAGCCCTTCACCCGCCTGCTGTGCCAGGGCATGGTGCTCAACCATGTGTACAGCCGCAAGACGGCGCAGGGCGGCATCGAGTACTTCTGGCCCCATGAGGTGGACAACACCTTTGGCGCCGATGGGCGGGTCAATGGGGCCAAGCTCAAAGCTGACGGCAGCGCGGTGGACTACGGTGGCGTGACCACCATGTCCAAGAGCAAGAACAACGGGGTGGACCCACAGGACATCATCGAGAAATACGGGGCCGACACCGCGCGGCTGTACATGATGTTCACCGCCCCGCCCGAGGCCACGCTCGAGTGGAACGACGCGGCGGTCGAGGGCAGCTACCGCTTCCTGCGGCGGGTGTGGAGCTTCGGGGTCAAGCTCGCCAGCCTGGCTGCCCCGGCGGCTGATGCCAGCAAGGCCCTGCGGCTGGAGACACACACCGTGTTGAAGCAGGTGAGCTACGACTACGAGCGGCTGCAATACAACACCGTCGTGTCGGGTTGCATGAAGCTCCTGAACGCCCTCGAGTCGCACAGTGCCACGCCAGAGGCATCCCGGGAATGCTTTGGCATCCTGCTGCGCGTGCTCTACCCCGTGTGCCCGCACCTGACCAGCCAGCTCTGGGCCGACCTCGGCTACCACAAGGCCCACGGTCCGCTGCTGGATGCGCCCTGGCCCGAGGTAGACCCAGCCGCGCTGGAGCAGGACGAGATCGAGCTGGTGCTGCAGGTCAACGGCAAGACGCGCGGCGCGGTGCGGGTGCCCAAGGCCGCCGACAAGGCCGCCATCGAGGCGGCGGCCGTGGCCAGCGAGGCCTTCACCAGGTTCGCAGCGGGCACCACCCCCAAAAAGGTGGTGGTGGTGCCCGGGCGTCTGGTCAACCTCGTCGTCTAAAACCACGGCCATGCAACGCCGCCTGCTGCTTCAGATGGGCCCCCTGTGCGGGGCAGCCGGGCTCTCGCTGCCCGGCTGCGGCTTTCAGATGCGCCAGCTCCCCAGCTTTGGGTTTCGCTCCATTTTCCTGGGGTTTGGCGAGGCCTCGTCCATTGGCAATGACCTGCGCCGCCAGTTGGCGGCCGTGCCCAACCTGACCGTCACGCCCGATGCCCGCCAGGCCGAAGTCTGGCTGGAGCCCCTGCAGGAGCTGCGCGAGCGCGTGGTGGTGGCCCTGGGTGCTACCGGCCAGGTGCGCGAGTTCCAGCTGCGCAGCCGCCTGCGGTTTCGGCTGCGCACCCCGCAAGGGCGCGAGCTCATTCCTGACAGCGAGATCCTGCTCACCCGGGACGTAAGCTTCAATGAGGCCACTGTGCTGGCCCGCGAAAGCGAGCAGGAGCTGCTGTACCGCGACATGCAGAACGACATCGTGCAGCAGTTGCTGCGCCGCCTGGCGGCGGTGCAGATGAGCGGCTGAGCCCCCGTCCGCAGCACCCATGCAGATCGCGCTCGAACGCCTGACCGAGCACCTGCAAAAGGGGCTGAAGCCCTGCTACAGCGCCCACGGCGACGAGACCCTGCTCGCGCAAGAGGCGCTGGACCAGGTGCGTGCCGCCGCCCGCGCACAGGGCTTTGCCGAGCGCAAGGTCTTCACCGTCGGCCAGCACTTCGACTGGGCCGAGCCCCTGGCAGCCGCGGGTTCGCTGAGCTTGTTTGCCGACAGGCAGATCATCGAGCTGCGCATCCCGTCCGGCAAGCCGGGCAAGGAGGGCTCGGTCGCCATTCAAAGCCTGTGCGAGGCGGTGGCTGCCAGCGATGGCACGACCTTGCTGCTGGTGAGCCTGCCGCGCCTGGACAAGGCCACACAGACCGGTGCCTGGTTCGGCGCCCTGGAGGCCCATGGCGTCACGCTGCGGGCCGACGCGGTGGAGCGCCGTGCCCTGCCCGCCTGGATCGCGCAGCGCCTGCAGCGCCAGGGCCAGCGGGTGGCTTCCGGCGAGGCAGGCCAACGCACCCTGGCCTTCTTTGCCGACCGGGTGGAAGGCAATCTGCTGGCCGCCCACCAGGAGGTGCAGAAGCTGGGCCTCCTGTACCCGCCGGGCGAACTCAGCCTCGAACAGATTGAGGCGGCGGTGCTGGATGTGGCGCGATACGACGTGTTCAAACTGAGCGAGGCCGTGCTGGCCGGGCAGACCGCCCGCCTGATGAAGGTGGCCGATGGCCTGGCCGCCAGCGGCACCGCCGCGGTGCTGGGCCACTGGGCGCTGGCCGAAGACGCCAAGGCCCTGCAGCGTGTCAAGGTGGCCAGCGGCAGCCGGCCCATGGCCATGGCCCTGCGCGACAACCGCATCTGGGGCCTGAAGGAGAAACTGTTCGAGCGCCTGCTGCCGCGCTTGAGCGAAGGCGAGCTGGACGCGCTGGTGGAAGCCGCCGCCACCTGCGACGGCGTGGTCAAGGGCCTGCGCCACCCCGACTGGCCCGCCGACGCCTGGGACGCGGTGCGTGAACTTGGGTTGCGCATGGTGCGCACCTTGCACCCCGCCTGATGCTGCAGATCGCCATCCTGGGTGCCGGCTTGGCCGGCTTGGCCTGTGCCCAAGCCCTGCAGGCGGCGGGCGCGGCGGTGACCGTGTTCGAGAAAAGCCGCGGCCCTGGCGGGCGCGCCACCACCAAGCGGGTGACGCTGGCCGACGCGAGCCTGGCCTTTGACCAGGGGCCGCCCTGCTTTACCGCGCAGACGCCCGAGTTCGCCGCCCAGGTGCAGGCCTGGGCCAGGCAGGGCGTGGTGGCCGAATGGCCCGCCGCATCGGCGGCGCTTGAACAGACCGCCTGGGTCGGCACACCCGGCATGCAGGCGCTGGGCAAGCACCTGGCCCAGGGCGTGACGGTGTTGGCCCAGCAGCGGGTGACGCAGATCCAGCGCGAGTTCACCTTGGGCGCCCCCCCTCCGCGCTGGCGTCTGGTGTGGCGCGACGAGGCCCTGGCCGACCACCGCACTGAGCTGTTTGACGCGGTGGTGGTGGCCACCCCGGCTGAGCAGGCGGTGAGCCTGCTGGCCGCCGTGAGCGACGCCGCGCCTCTGGCCGCCCATGTGCGCAGCGAGGCCTGCTGGGCGGTGATGCTGGCCTTTGACCAGCCCACTGGGCTGGCGGCCGACTGGTGGGAGCCCAGCGCCGACAGCGGCTTTGCCCTGGCGGTGCGCGACGGCGCCAAGCCCGGCCACGCGCCGCGCCCCAGCGCATCGGGGGCCGTGGTTGAACGCTGGGTGCTGCACGCCAGCGCCGCCTGGAGCCAGGCCCACCTGCTGGCGGCACCCGATGCCGTGACGGCCCAGGCGCTGGCCGCGCTGCGCGCTGGCAACCCTGCTTTGCCAAGCCCCAGCTTCAGCGCCGCCCACCGCTGGCGCTACAGCCAGTCGGCCAACCCGATCCGGCTCACGCACGTGTGGCAGCCCCAACGCCGCCTGGGGGTGTGCGGCGACTGGCTGGGCAACGCCAATTGGCAAGGCGTCGAACGGGCCTGGACCAGCGGAACCGCCCTGGCCAATGCCATGCAGGCCATGCTGCCTAAAATTTAGGCATGAAGCTCAACGACCTGCCCGCAGCGACGCCCGGAGCATCCCGCATTGACGATGTGGCCGCCTACATGCGGCAAGTGGGTGCACAGGCGCGCTCCGCCAGCCGGGCCATGGCCGCCAGCCCCACCGCAGCCCGCAACAAGGCCCTCAGCCTGCTGGCCGATGCCCTGCGCGATCAGCAGGCCGCACTCATCGCCGCCAACCAGCCCGACCTGGATGCCGCTATGGCCAACGGCCTGGCCGCACCGATGGTGGACCGCCTCAGGCTCAAGCCCGAGGTCATTGAAACCCTGGCGCTGGGCTGCGAGCAGTTGGCCGCCATGCCCGACCCAATTGGCGGGCTGACTGGTTTTCGCCGCCAGCCCAGCGGCATTGAAGTGGGCCAGATGCGCGTGCCCCTCGGCGTATTCGGCATGGTCTTTGAGAGCCGCCCCAACGTGACCATCGAGGCGGCCAGCCTGTCCATCAAGAGTGGCAACGCCTGCATCTTGCGCGGCGGCAGCGAGGCCATTCACAGCAACCTGGCCCTGGGGCAACTGGTGCGCCAGGCACTGGCACAGGCCGGACTGCCAGCCGACGCCGTGCAGCTGGTGCAAACCACCGACCGCGCGGCGGTGGGCCACCTGATCCAAAGCCCCGAGTTTGTGGACGTGGTCATCCCGCGCGGCGGCAAGGGGCTGATCGAACGCATCAGCGCCGAGGCCAAGGTGCCGATGATCAAGCACCTCGACGGCAATTGCCATGTCTATGTGGACGACCCGGTCGACCTGGAACTGGCCGTGCGCGTGACCGACAACGCCAAGACCCAGAAGTACAGCCCCTGTAACGCGGCCGAGGGCCTGCTGGTGGCCCGGGGCGTGGCGGGCCAGTTCCTGCCGAAGATCGGCGCCATCTTTGCCGCCAAGGGCGTGGAGATGCGCTGCGACGCCGAGGCGCTGGCCTTGCTGCAGGCAGCCGAGCTCCGAGGCGCCGATGGAGAGGCCGCCCGGCTCGTTCTGGCCACCGAGCAAGATTGGTTTGAGGAATATCTAGCACCCATCATCAGCATCAAGCTGGTGTCGGGCGTAGGCGAGGCGATTGAGCACATCAACACCTACTCCAGCCACCACACCGACGCCATCCTCACCCGCGACCACGCCAATGCCATGCGCTTTGTGCGCGAGGTGGATTCGGCCAGCGTGATGGTCAACGCCAGCACCCGCTTTGCTGACGGCTTTGAATATGGCCTGGGTGCCGAGATCGGGATCTCCACCGACAAGTTCCACGCCCGCGGCCCGGTGGGCCTGGAGGGCCTGACCAGCCTGAAGTGGGTGGTGCTGGGCCAGGGCGAAGTCAGGGCGTAATGAGGTGTGGGGCAACATGCGAAGTCTTCGGAGACACCCTCAGCCCTCGATCGCGCTTAATTAAATCTGCGTACGCGCCGACTTTAAGTTAACTGTAGATTTTGAAAACAATCCTCATTTGATGGGTTGATGGTTGTTTTTTTGAAGGATTTGCGATGAGTACCACCCAAATCGTTGCCCTGGTCGTCGCCGTGGTGGTGCTGCTTTGGGCGATCGGCGCCTACAACCGCCTAGTGCGGCTGCGCAACGTCATCACCAACGCGTTCGCGCAGATTGACGTGCAGCTCAAGCGCCGCTACGACTTGATCCCCAACCTGGTCGAGGCGGCCAAGAAGTACCTGTCGCATGAGCGCGAGATCCTTGAGGCAGTGATTGCGGCGCGCAACCAGGCCCAGGCGGCACAAACCTCGGCTCGGGCGGCACCCACTACGGCTGCCGCCATCGGCGCGCTGGCCACCGCCGAAACAGTGCTGGGCGGCGCTCTGGGCCGCCTCTTCGCGGTCGCCGAAGACTACCCCGAGCTGAAGGCCGACCAGACTATCCGTGACCTGAACGAAGAGCTCAGTTCCACCGAGAACAAGGTGGCCTTTGCCCGCCAGGCCTTCAACGACGCCGTGCTCGACTTCAACAACGCGGCTCAGCAGTTCCCCGCTAACCTGGTGGCACTCCTATTCAGCTTCAAGGAGGCGGCCATGTTGAAGGCCACCGAGAGTGAGGAAGAGCGCAAGACCTTGCGCATTGACATGAAGTAAGCGCATCGCAGTCGGGGCTACGGTCCGCCGCGTCAGGCCACCCCATGCGCTTCCTCGAGCAGCAGCGCGCCGCCCGCCAGTCGACCGCTTGGCTGTTGGGCCTGTTTGCCTTGGTGGTGGCTGCTCTGGTGCTGGCCGTCAATGGCGCCCTGTGGCTGGCCTGGCAAGCCATGCCTTTCGCCAAGTTCACCGGCCCGCCCGACCACTTCTGGCAGGTCAACACCATCTTGGTACTGCTGTTCGTGCTAGGGAGCTGTTGGCTGGAGACCAGCCACCTGTCTCGCGGCGGCGGGGCCGACGTGGCGCAGAAAGCGGGCGGACGCGAAGTCACCCAGCCGCAAAGCCTGCGCGAGCGTCAGCTGCTCAACGTGGTGCAAGAGATGGCCATCGCCGCCGCAATGAAGCCCCCCGCGGTGTTCGTGCTACCCAGAGAAGACGCCATCAATGCCTTCGCAGCCGGCTGGACACCCGATGAAGCCGCCGTGGCGGTGACACAAGGCGCGCTTGAGCGCCTGAGTCGCGACGAACTCCAAGGTGTGATGGCGCACGAGTTCAGCCACATCGCTAACGGGGATATGCGTCTGAACATGCGGCTGATCGGGTTGACCTCCGGCATCGAGATGATCAGCAGCCTGGGCGCGCAGCTGATGGCAGCGGACGAGCGCGGCCGGCGCAGTGCCTTGGTCGTGGTGGGCCTGGCGCTTTGGGTGGTGGGCTGGATCGGCTGGATGGGCGCCCGGCTGATCAAGGCAGCCGTGTCTCGCCAGCGAGAGCACCTGGCCGACGCGTCGGCGGTGCGCTGGACCCGCCAGGCCGATGGCATCGGCGGCGCGCTACGCAAGATCGCTCGCCAGACCGCTGACGGACGTGCCCGGATCGCCCACCCAAGCGCTGTGGCGTTCTCGCACCTGTACCTGGCTTCGGTGAACCGCTCGCGCTGGTTCTCCAGCCATCCACCCCTGATGGAACGCCTGCGCGCCATCTATGGCCGGGCCATGCCGCCCCTGGGCGACGAGGTGCTGCCCGAGCCTTCCGCGTCAAGCCTGCCTGAGCCAGGAGCCCTGATGGGGTTTGCGCCGGTGCTGGCCCGACCAACGGCGCCCATGGCAGCCCCTGCGGGAGCCGCCCAGGACCCTCTGCAGGCGGCCAATGCGCAGGCCGCACAGCGGGCCGGCATGGATGCACAGGCCCGCCTGGGCCAACTGGCCGGGCCACAAGCCTTGCAGGCGGCCCTGCTTGGGCTGTGGTGCGCGTACGCGGCAGATGGCGCGGATGGGGCCAGCGACCCCGCTGGCCGGCCAGAGCGCCTGAACCTGCAGACCTGGCTTTCCCTGGCGCCGCCCGGCCTGCAGCGAGCGCAGATCGCCGACGACCTGCAGGCTGTGGACGACGCGACGCGATGGGCCTTGGCGCAGCAGTGGCGCTCCCGCATGGTCATGCACCGCGAAGCCGTGGCGGGGTTCGAGGCGCTGGTGCAGCAGTTGGCACGGGCTGACGCCCAGGTGTCCATGCGCGAATGGCTGCTTTGGCGCTGGTGGCAGCACGACTTGCAGGCGGTGGCGGCGCAAGCAGCCAATGACCCTACGGATTGGTCTTATGAAGTGGCGTCATTTCCTCATGCCACCGGCATTCGGCAGACTCTGCCGCGTTTGCTGACCCTGCCGCCCATGCATAAGCCACTGGTGATCAAGCGTTGGCTGGCCGAATCCAACGGCCTGCCACGCCACACCGAGGCCGACTGGGTGGACTGGCGCGAACGCCGTCAATGCCTGCGGGTCTTGGCTATGCTCATGGATACCCCTATTCCACCGGGTTTGGTACCTGCCTATAGTGCGCAGTCGGTTTGATGAACCCCTCAGGAGTACGCATGACCCCATCTTCACGTTCCAGCCTGCTGCGCCAGGCCGCCGCGCTGTGCGCCGCGCTGTCGGCTTCGCTGGCCTTCGCCCAGGCACCGGCTGCCCCCGCCGCACCGGCCCCGGCCCCGGCAGCGCCGCCCCCGCAACCCCAGATTCAGCAAGCCCCTGGCGCCAACCCGCAGGCCAATGCGCTGTACGTGCGTTCCCTGGCCGCCACCTGTGCCAACTGCCATGGCCCAGAAGGCCGGGCGGTGGAGGGCGCAGCCCTGGTGTCCCTGGCGGGTCAACCACGCGACTACATCATCGCGCAGATGCAGGCCTTCAAGCGCGACCAGCGCACGGGTGCGGCCAGCACCATCATGCACCAGCTCGCCAAGGGCTACAGCGACCAGCAGATCGAGCTGATCGCCACGTATTTCTCGCAGCAACGCCGCTAAGGAGCCCCACATGAACTCTCTGCAACGACGCTCCCTGCTCAAGCTGGCTGGCACTGCGGGCGCCCTGGGCGCCGTAGGCCTGCTGGGTGCCTGTGCCACTGCCGTGCCCGCCCGCGCCCGGGTGCTGGTGGTCGGTGGCGGCTACGGCGGCGCCACCGCCGCCAAGTACGTCCGCAAGCTGTCGGACAACACGGTCGACGTGGTGCTGGTGGAGCCTGAAGCCAGCTTCGTGTCCTGCCCCATGAGCAACCTGGTGGTCGGCGGCAACGCCAGCATCGACCAGATCACGCTGTCTCGCAACACCCTGGCCAGCAACCACGGAGTTCAACTGGTGCGCGACAGCGTGGCCCGCATCGACGCGGCTGGCCGTACCGCCACACTGGCGGGTGGTGCCACCATCGGCTACGACAAGATGATCCTGTCGCCCGGCATCGACCTGATGTTCGACCAGGTGCAGGGCCTGCGCGAAGGCAACGCGGCGGGCACCTTCCTGCAAGCCTGGAAGGCGGGGCCCGAAACGGTGGCGCTGAACCGCCAGCTTGCGGCCATGCCCGATGGCGCGGTGTTTGCCATCGCCATCCCGGAAGCGCCCTATCGGTGCCCCCCCGGCCCCTACGAGCGCGTGTGCCAGGTGGCCGACTACCTGAAGAAGAACAAGCCGCGCAGCAAGATCATCGTGTTCGACGCCAACCAAGACCTGGTGTCCAAGCCCGCCCTGTTCCGCCGGGTGTGGGGAAGCACCTACCAGGGCATGATCGACTACCGGCCCCAGCACAGGGCCATTGGCGTGTCGGCCAACACCATCCGCTTCGAGACGCAGGAGGAATTCCGTGCCCCGGCTGGCAGCGTGCTCAACGTGCTGCCACCTATGCGCGCCGGGGCCATCGCGGTGCAGACCGGGCTGGCCAATGCCAACGCCCGCTGGTGCAACGTCAACTACCAGACGTTCGAATCGACCGCGCAGCGCAACATCCATGTGCTGGGCGATTCGATCCAGATCGCGCCGCTGATGCCCAAGTCGGCCCACATGGCCAACAGCCACGGCAAGGTGGCGGCCTCCGCCATCGTGGCCGAGCTCAATGGCTGGCCGGTCAACCCCACGCCTATGCTCACCAACACCTGCTACAGCATGGTGGACGCGCAGAACTCCATCCACGTGGCCAGCGTGCATGCCTACAACGCCGAGCAACGCACCTTCCGCACGGTCGGTGGCTCGGGGGGCCTGTCGACCGAGCCGAACGCGCTGGAAGGCGTGTACGCCTGGGGCTGGGCGCGCAACATCTGGGCCGACACCCTGAGTTGACGCTTGGCGCGGGCGGTCCGAACGCCCGCGCGCACCCCTCTCTGGACAATGGAGCCTTCTGGCTCCATTTTTTTTGCCGCCGCTTTGGCCTCCCACCCGCTGTCCACCCAACTTGCCGACGCCGCCTGGTGCCTGCATGGCGTGGCCACGGGCCACTCGCTGACCGACGCGCTGGGGCAGGTGCCAGCCACAAGGCGGCCTGCCGCACAGGCGCTGGCTTATCACGCCCTGAGGCACTGGGGGCAGGCCCGCGCCCTGCGCCAGTCATGGACCAAGGTCTCCACCTCGGCTGAACTGGCCGCTTTGCTGGATGTGGCCCTGAGTCTGCTGCTGCCCAGCCAGCAGGCCAACGCGCCGCAGTACGACCCGCACACCCTGGTCAACCAGGCGGTCAATGCGGCCAAGGCAGACCTGGCCTGGCGCCATGCTGCCGCCATGGTGAATGCGGTGCTGCGACGTGCGCTGCGCGAGCGGGGCAGCACCGCCCCAGCGACGCTGGAGGCGCAGTGGAACCATCCGGCGTGGTGGGTCAGGGCCTTGAAGAAGGACTGGCCATCGGATTGGGAGGCCATCCTGTCTGCCAACCAGCAGCACCCGCCCATGTGCCTACGGGTCAATGCGCTGCAAGGCAGCCGGCAGGCCTATGCCGAGCGCCTGGCGCAGGCCGGGCTGGCCATGGACCCGAGTGCGCCAGATCCACAGGCGCCACAGGCCCTTAGCCTCATTCAGGCGGTGCAGGTCGCTGCCCTGCCTGGCTTCGACACCGGTGCCTGCTCGGTACAGGACCTCCATGCCCAGAGGGCAGCGCCGCTGTTGCTGCAGGGACTTGAGCCCGCAGGCCCCACATGGCGGGTGCTCGATGCCTGCGCTGCGCCGGGCGGCAAGACGGCTCATCTGCTGGAACTGCTGGGCGGCGGCCCTAACCCACCGGTCGATCTGTGGGCACTGGACCGCGACCCGCAACGGCTGCAGCGGGTGGAGGCCACCTTGGCGCGCTTGAACCTGCATGCGAAGTTAGTGCCCGCTGACGCCGGCACCCCCACTGACTGGTGGGACGGCCACCTGTTCGACGCGGTGCTACTCGATGCGCCCTGCACCGCCAGCGGCATCGTGCGCCGCCACCCGGATGTGCGCTGGCTGCGCCGCCCATCTGATGTGGGCCAGCTGGCGGCCGAGCAACAACGGCTGCTGGACGCCCTTTGGCCCTTGGTGAGATCCGGTGGGCGGCTGCTGTACTGCACCTGCTCGGTCTTCAAGGCAGAAGGGCAAGATCAGGCCGAAGCGTTTCTTTCGCGCCACACCGATGCCCGCAGCCTGCTCGCGCCGGGCCATTTGTTGCCTGGAAACATCGGTCGCCGTAGCGAAAACACCACGTCGGGTTCGAAAATCGGGGGAGACGGCTTCTTCTACGCGCTGTTTACCAAAGCCTGACATGTCTCTGGTCCCTCGTCGCACGGTGATGTTGCGGCTCGCCAGCCTTGCGCTGGTCGGCCCGGCTGGGCTTGGACTCGTCCGCCTCGGCCGGGCGCAGGGCGGCAACGAGATCAGCCAGCTCAGCGCCGAACGCACAGACGACGGGTTGTTTGTCAGTGCCACACTCGATTTCGAGTTGCCGCGCGCGGTGGAGGACGCCCTGCAGAAGGGCGTGCCGATCCAGTTCGTGGCCGAAGCCGATGTGCTGCGCCCGCGCTGGTATTGGTGGGAGAGGCGCAACACCGTGGCACAGCGGGTGTGGCGCCTGAGCTTCACCCCATTGATGCGGCGCTACCGCGTGACCCTGGGCTCCGTCGGTGGGGGCGCCAGCATGGGCCAGAACTTCGACACCCTCGCCGACGCCCTGGCTGGCATTCGGCGCATTGCGCGCTGGCGGATCCAGGAGCCCCGCGACCTGGAAGACGATGCCCGTGACGCCCGCCTGTCGGTGGAGTTGCGCTTTCGCCTGGACACGGCCGCCCTGCCCCGCCCGCTGCAGATCAGCGTGGGGGCGCAGCCCGAGTGGAACCTGAACATGGTGCGCCGCGTCGGCGTGAGCGCCAGCCCGCCATGAGCAGCACCCCGTCCTCGGTGTTTGCCGCACTGCGGTACTGGCGTAACCGCTCTCTGCCCACGCAGTGGGCTTGGGCGGCGGCGGCCGGGGTCGTCCTCGCCTCGGTGGTGACCCTGCTGCTCCTGCTCATCCAGGCCACCGACAACACCCGCTCCTACGAGCGCAACTTCCGCCTGCTGGTGGGCTTGAACATCGGCATCGTTGCGGTGCTGGTTCTGGTGATCGCCCTGGTGGTCGGTCGGCTGTGGCTGCGCCTGAAGCGCGGCAAGTTCGGCAGCCGCCTGCTCATGCGGCTGGCCGCCATCCTGGCGCTCATGGGCATCCTGCCCGGCGTGCTGATCTACACCGTGTCGGTGCAGTTCGTCAGCCGCTCCATCGAAAGCTGGTTTGACGTGAAGGTGGAGGCGGCGCTGGAGTCCGGGCTCAACCTGGGACGTGCCTCGCTCGACGCCCTGGCCGACGAGTTGGGCAGCCGCACCCGCGCAGCCGCGGCAGAACTGGCCGACACCTCGGCCGTGAGTGCGGTGGCCGTCGACCGCATCCGCGAGCGCCTCAACGCCGACAGCGTGACCCTCTGGAGCAGCAGCGGCCAGGCCCTGGCCAATGCACAGGCGGCTGGCAGCGCCATCAGCAGCTTTGGCTTGACCAGCGACCGGCCCAGTGCCAGTGCCATGCGCAACGCCCGAAGCAGCCGAGTGACCGTGCAGATCGACGCGGCCAACACCGACAACACTGCCTACAGCCTGCGGGCTCTGGCCTTGGTGCCCACGCCTGGCTTCGGGCTGACCGAGCAGCCGCGCTACCTGCAGGTGGTCACGGCCGTGCCCGCCGCGCTGGCAGCCAACACCGCAGCCGTCGAGGCGGCCTACACCGAGTACCAGGAGCGGGCGATCGGACGCCAGGGCTTGCAGCGCATGTACCTGGGCACCTTGACCCTCGCGCTGTTCCTGTCGATCTTTGCGGCGGTGCTGATGGCCGTGCTGCTGGGCAACCAGATCGCCCAGCCCCTGCTGGTGCTGGCCGATGGCGTACGCCAGGTGGCCGAGGGCGACCTGAGCCCCAAACGGGTGATGGGCAATGCCGACGAGCTGGGCGGTTTGACCCGCTCGTTTGCGAGCATGACACAGCAGCTGGCCGATGCCCGCGCCGCCGCCGAGCACAGCAACAGCCAGGTGGCCGCCGCACGTTCAAGCCTGCAGACCATCCTGGACAACCTGACCGCCGGGGTGCTGGTGGTGTCGGCCGACGGACGGCTGATCGCCGCGAACCCCGGTGCCACCCGCGTGCTGCGCGCGCCTCTGGGCGCCAGCCTGGGCCGCCCGCTCGCCGAGGTGGCCGGCCTGACCCGCTTTGCCCAGATGGTGCAAGACCAGTTCGAGACGCTGGCCGCCGAGGGCACCCTGCGAGACAACGACTACTGGCAGCAGTCCTTTGACCTCAACGTGATTGGCCAGATGGGCGTTGGCGACGGCATGGCCGGGCTGACCGGTCTGGCCGTCGCGGATGCGCCGACCAACCTGCTGTGCCGGGGAGCCCTGCTGCCCGATGGCACGCGGCTGGTGGTGATTGACGACCTGACCGAACTGATCTCGGCGCAGCGGGCGGTGGCCTGGGGCGAGGTGGCGCGGCGCCTGGCGCATGAAATCAAGAACCCGCTCACGCCGATCCAGCTGTCGGCTGAGCGCCTTCAGCACAAGCTGGCCGCCCAGTTGGATGAGCCGGGTGGCGCCTTGCTGGCGCGCTCGGTCAACACCATCGTCACCCAGGTGGGGGCCATGCAGCGCCTGGTCAATGAATTCCGCGACTACGCCCGGCTGCCATCGGCCGAGCTGGCGCCCATGGACCTGAATGCGCTGGTGCAGGAGGTGCTGTCGATGTATGACTCGCAGACCGCCGTGCATGTGGAGGTCGCGCTCGACGAGGACCTGCCTTTCATCGAAGGCGACACCGAACAGTTGCGCCAGGTGGTGCACAACCTGCTGCAGAACGCCATGGACGCGAGCGAGGGCCTGCCCGAGCGCCAGGTGACGCTGCGCACCCAGTGGTTGCACCCCAGCGCCGAAGGCGGCGGCGGGCTGGGACGGGTGCGTCTGGTGATCACCGACAACGGCACAGGCTTCGCCGAGAAGGTCCTCAAGCGCGCCTTCGAGCCCTATGTGACCACCAAGACCAAAGGCACCGGCCTGGGGCTGGCGGTGGTCAAGAAGATCATCGAGGAACACGGCGCACGCATCGACCTGTCCAACCGCACCAGCTCCCGCGCTGACGGACGCCGCCGGGACCCGGGTGACAGCGGCGAGGACACCCAGGTCACGGGCGCACGCGTCTCCATCATTTTTTCCAGACTGGCGGGCAGAACCGCGCACGGTGCCGCAGTGCCCGGCGGTGCGCCGGCTGTGCACGACACGACCTCACACACTTGAAGGACCGACATGGCAAACATCCTGATCGTTGACGACGAACTGGGTATTCGAGAGCTGCTGAGTGACATCCTGGGTGACGAGGGGCATACGGTGGAACTGGCAGAGAACGCGTCGCAGGCCCGTGAGGCACTGCCACGCTTCCAGCCTGAACTGGTGCTGCTGGACATCTGGATGCCCGACACCGATGGCGTCACCTTGCTGAAGGAATGGTCGGCCACCGGGCAGCTGCGCATGCCGGTGGTGATGATGTCCGGCCATGCCACCATCGATACAGCAGTCGAAGCAACACGCATCGGGGCCACGGCTTTCCTGGAAAAGCCCGTCACCCTGCAGAAGCTCTTGAAGGCGGTGGAGCAGGCGCTCAGCAAGAAGCCACAGCCTGTCGTGGCGTCTGCCAGCACCGTGACCCGCACCATCGAGATGCGCGAACTCACGGTCGAGCAGGCGATGCTGGGCGGCCCTGGCAGTGGCGCCGCTGGGCGCGCCTTGGCTCCTGCGTCAACGCCTGCGGCTGCGGGGCATGCGGCACCCGCACCCCAGGGCAACGTGGCCAATGCCGCGCACCAGTTGTTCAGCCTGGACCGCCCGCTTCGCGAAGCCCGCGACGCCTTCGAGAAGGCGTACTTCGAGTTTCACCTCAATGCTGAAGGCGGCAGCATGACGCGGGTGGCCGAGAAGACCGGCCTGGAGCGCACCCACCTGTATCGCAAGCTCAAGCAGCTGGGCGTGGACCTCTCGCGCGGCAAGCGCGGCGGCTGAGTGCCACCCGGCGGGGCCTTGGTCACGCCGCTATACTCTTGCGTCCGTGGCCTTGTAGCTCAGTCGGTAGAGCAGAGGATTGAAAATCCTTGTGTCGGTGGTTCGATTCCGCCCGAGGCCACCAAGAATCAAAGCGCCCCACTGTGAAAGCGGTCGGGGCGCTTCTGTTTTTGCAATCCGGACTGACGCTGACGCGAACCCTCCGCGGCTGTTGACTGGCCCCCCATAGGGGTGGGCTCACCGCTGAGGCATGTCTTTTGCGCTGTAGCCCAGGCTCACGGTGGCGTCGTCCGGGATTGCAGGCATGGTGTCGTTCCACTGCTCCCAGGCTTGCCGCATGGCGGCCAGGCGCTCGGGCTGCTGCGCGGCCAGGTTGGCGCGCTCGCGGGCATCGGCCTCGATGTCGAACAGGTAGTCATGTCCGTCCACCCGCAGGTACTTCCAGCGCCCCTGACGCAGCGCGCGCTGGCCCCGATGCTTCATGCGCCAGTGCATCGGCCGCTCGAAGCCATGCTGCGGCTCGCGTAGCACGGGCATCAGGGACACCCCGTCAAGCGGGTAGGCGGGGTCAGCGGCCACGCCCGCCGCGTCGAGCATCGTCGCCGTCCAGTCCATGGTCAGGCAATGCTGGGCGCTCAGCCCGCCGGGCTGGATGACGGCCGGCCAGTGGGCGATCCACGGCACGCGGATGCCGCCCTCGGTCAGGTCCATCTTGCCGCCCACCAGGGGCCAGTTGTCGCTGAAGCGCTCGCCCCCGTTGTCGCTGGTGAACACCACCAGGGTGTTCTGCGCCATGCCATGCTGCTGCAAGGCCGCCATCACGCGGCCAATGCCCTCGTCCATGTGGTGGATCATGCGGCGGTAGGTGTCCACGCTGCCGCCCTGCAAATGGAAGATGTTGTCCTTGATGCTGGCCGCCAGGTGGGCGTCGTCACGGGTCTCCCAGGGCCAGTGGGGCGCGGTGTAGTGCAAGCTCAGCAGAAACGGCTGCTGCGGTGCGTCATGGGGCCTGGCCATGCGAGAGACAAAGTCCACCGCGCGATCGCTCAACAGATCGGTCAGGTAGCCTTCGGTGGCCCGCTCGGCCTCACCCTCATACAAGTCGTGCTGGCCGTTGAAGCCACAGTGGGTGAAGTAGTCCACCCCACCCGACATGGGGCCAAAGAACTCGTCGTAGCCCGATTGAAGTGGGCCAAAGTGCGGCGGGTAGCCGAGGTGCCATTTGCCCACCAGCGCGGTGCGGTAGCCCGCCTGCTTCAGCAGCGAAGGCAGGCTGGGGTGCTCGGGCGGCAGGCCCAGTGTGGAGCTGCCCTTGCTGCGGCTGTTGATGGGCTCTTCTGCGGCGCCGCGCAGGCGGTACTGGTAGCGCCCGGTCATGAGCGCAAAGCGGGTGGGCGAACACACGGGCGAGTTGGCGTAGCCCTCGGTGAAGCGCAAGCCCTGTGCGGCCAGGGCATCCAGCACGGGCGAAACCGGGCCAAAGGGCGCGTCACGCCCGCCATAGCAACCCAGGTCGGCATAGCCCAGGTCGTCGGCCAGGATGAATACGACGTTGGGGCCTTGGGTGGATGGGGTGCGGCGCATGGTGGCACTGTAAGCCTTGAATGCGCCCAGCCTGGATAGGGCAAATCAGGGGCATTGCGTTGGCGGTATGGTTACGCCCAGACGGAGACAACCCATGAGCCTTGCCAACCCCGCCCTGGCCGCCTTCCGCGCCGCCCGCGACACCTTGCTGCGCCACCGCACCGACTACGCTGCAGCGGTGCGCGACTTCCGCTGGCCCGAGCTGACGCACTTCAACTTTGCGCTCGACCACTTTGACGATCTGGCGCGCGGCCCGCAGAAAGACCAGCTGGCCCTGTGGATCGTGGCCGACGACGGCGGCGAAGAGAAGCTCACCTACGCGCAGCTCTCGGCGCGCTCCAACCAGGTGGCCAACTGGCTCGAAGGCCTGGGCGTGCAACGCGGCGACCGGGTGCTGCTGATGCTGGGCAACGAGGTGCCGCTGTGGGAGCTGATGCTGGCGTGCATCAAGATCGGCGCGGTGATGATCCCGGCCACCTCGCTGCTGAGCCGCGACGATCTGATCGACCGCCTGGAGCGCGGGCAGGCCCGGGTGGTGGTGACTGGCACCGCCCACTGCGCCAAGTTCGACGGGCTGGACGCCCATGCGCCCAAGGGGCTGATCCGCATCACGGTGGGTGGCGGCGGCGACTCCAAGGATGCCTGGGTCAGCTACGAGGGCTCGCGCAACCCGAGCACCGAGTACGTGCCGCAAGTGCCCACCCGGGCCGACGAGCCCTTGCTGCTGTACTTCACCAGCGGCACCACCAGCAAGCCCAAGCTGGTGGAGCACAGCCACACCAGCTATCCGGTGGGCCACCTGTCCACCATGTACTGGATTGGCCTGCAACCGGGGGACGTGCACTGGAACATCTCTTCGCCCGGCTGGGGCAAGCACGCCTGGAGCTGCTTCTTCGCGCCCTTCATCGCTGGGGCGACAGTGTTCATCTTCAACTACGCCCGTTTTGACGCCAAGCGCGTGCTCGATGTGCTGGTGAACAAGGGCGTGCACACCCTGTGTGCGCCGCCCACGGTCTGGCGCATGCTCATCCAGGAGAACCTGTCGAGTTACCCGGTGAAGCTGCGCGAGTTGCTGAGCGCAGGCGAGCCCTTGAACCCCGAGGTGATCGAACAGGTGCGCGCGGCCTGGGGCATCACCATCCGCGACGGGTTTGGCCAGACCGAGACCACCTGCGCGGTGGGCAACAGCCCGGGGCAGGTGCTGAAGTTCGGCTCCATGGGGCGCCCCATGCCGGGCTACCCCATCGTGCTGCTTGACCCGGACGGCAAACCCGCCGACGAGGGCGAGATCTGCATTGACCTCTCGCGCCGCCCGGTGGGCCTGATGAAGGGCTACTTTGGCGATACCGAGAAGAACGCCGAGGTCATGCGCGACGGGCACTACCACACGGGGGACGTGGCCTCGCGTGATGCCGACGGCTACATCACCTACGTGGGCCGGGCGGATGACGTGTTCAAGGCCAGCGACTACCGCATCAGCCCCTTCGAGCTGGAGAGCGTGCTGATCGAGCACCCCGCCGTGGCCGAGGCCGCGGTGGTGCCCAGCCCAGACCCTTTGAAGCTGGCTGTGCCCAAGGCTTTCGTGGCCTTGGCCCCTGGCCACGCACCCGACGAGGCCACCGCCATGGCCATTCTTCAGTTCTGCCGAGACAAGCTGGCGCCCTACAAGCGCATCCGACGGCTGGAGTTCTTCGATCTGCCCAAGACCATCAGCGGCAAGATCCGCCGTGTGGAGATGCGCAAGCGCGAAGAGGCCCGGGCCATGCCGGTGGTGCGGGGGGAGCGCGAGTTCTTTGACGACGCACTGAAGGCCGATTGAACGCGCCCGCTCCGCCTCAGCCCGCCGTGCCGTCGCCACTGACGCGCACGGCCCTGTGGGCCCTGGCCACCTACTTCGTGGTCATCTGGGGCGCGGGCTATGTGGCCACCCGCGCAGCCCTGCAGTACGCCGCGCCCTTCACCTACATCGGCATCCGCTTTGCCGTGGGCGCCCTGGTCGCAGGTGCGTTCGCGCTGGCTGTGAAGGCCGCGTGGCCCCAGGACGCTCGCACCTGGGGCCATGTGGCCGTGGCTGGGCTGCTGGTGAACGTGGGCTACCTGGGCGCCAGCCACTATGCGCAGTACTGGGGCATGTCGGCTGGCGTGGTGGCCCTCATCCTGGCCCTGCAGCCCATCATCACTTCGGTGGTGGCCGCTCGCCTGCTGCACGAGCGGCTGGCCAGGGTGCAGGTGGTGGGGGTGTGGGTAGGCCTGTTGGGGGTGGCGCTGGTGGTGGCCCACAAGATCGACATCCGCGCGGTCACGCCCGAGGCACTGGCCGCCGTGAGCCTGGCGCTGGTGCTCATCACCGGCGGCACCCTCTACCAGCGCCGCTACTGCCCCGACACGGATCTTCGCAGCAGCATCGCCATCCACTTCACTGCCTCGACCGCCGTCGGCCTGCCGCTGGGGTGGGCGCTCGAAGGCTTTGCCATTCAGTGGGTGCCCACGATCGGCTGGACCCTGCTGTACCACGTGCTGCTGGCCTCGATGGGTGCGGCCACCATCCTGCACTTCCTCATGCGGCGCGGCCAGGCCACGCAGGTGACCAGCCTGCTCTACCTCACGCCGCCGGTGGCCGTGGTGTGCGAATGGCTGTGGTTCGGCTCGGTGCCCACCGGCCTGACCCTGCTGGGCATGGTGGTGGCCTGCGCCGGTGTGGCCATGACCAGCTGCCGCTGACGGGCTGGCCGGTCAGGCCAGGGCGCCGTCCACAAACACACGCAGCTCCCCGGGCGCAAAGGGCGTCCACACCTCGTCGGTGGTCAGGGGCTGGGTGGCCACCAAGGCCACCCGGTCACCCGGCTGCGTGACCTGCGCAAAGTCCACCGTCAGGTCAGCGTCCTGCAGGCGCGCCGTGCGGAAGGGATGCTCGCGCACCAGGTGGTGCAACTGGCTGGTGCAATGCGCCCACAAGGCCTGGCCGTTGGACAGCAGCAGGTTGAAGGTGCCATGACGGGCCAGCTCGGCACAGAGTTCGCGCAGGGTGAGCGTGAGCTCGGCCACGCTGGGCAGCGCGGCATGGCTCTTGGCCAGCTCCTGCATCAGCCAGCAGAACGCCCGTTCGCTGTCGGTCTGCCCCACTGGGCGAAAGGCGGCGTGCAAGCGCGGGTGAAAGCCCTTGAGGTCACCGTTGTGCGCCATCACCCAATAGTGGCCCCACAGCTCGCGCACAAAAGGGTGGCAGTTCTCCAGCGACACCTGGCCCTGGGTGGCCTTGCGGATGTGGGCCACCACATGGGTGCTGCGGATCGGGTACTCGCGGATCAGCCTGGCCACGGGCGAGGTGGCGGCGGACTCATGATCCACGAAGTGCCGCAACCCGGCCCCTTCAAAGAAGGCGATGCCCCAGCCGTCCTTGTGCTCGTCGGTGCGGCCGCCGCGTTCGGCAAAGCCGGAGAAGCTGAGCATGATGTCGGTGGGCACATTGGCATTCATGCCCAGCAGCTGGCACATGGCTCAGGCCCTTTCCTGCAACGGGGCGGCAGCGGGCTGTGGGGCTTTCATGCGCCACGCGGCCACGCTGGCCAAGGCGCACACCACGGCCAGCACGACAAAGGTTTCGCTGTAGGCGATAAGCGGCTTGGTGGCCGACGTGCCCTGGATGCGCCACACGTCCAGCCGCCACTCGAGCACGATGCCGACCAGGCTTACCCCGGCCGCGCCGCCCAGCTGCCGAAGAAAGTTGATGGTGCTCGAGGCCTGCGCAATCAGCTCCTTGTCCAGGCCCCGCATGGCCCCCAGGTTGAGCGAGGGCAGCACACAACCCAGGCCCACCCGCCCGAGCACCGCCAGGGCCAGCAGCACCCACAAGCTGGTGTGCAGGCCCACCATGGCCATGAGCGCAAACGACATGGCCAGCACCGCCAGGCCAAAGGTCACCAGCTGGTGGATCGGCAGCTTGTCCGCCAGACGCCCCGCGATCGTGATGACGACCGCCAGCACCAGGCCGGCGGGCAGCAGCAGCACCCCCACGGTCGAGGCGGAATGCAGCAGCCCCTCTTGCAGGAACACCGGGATCAGGTAGGTGGAGCCGAACAAGGCTGCGCCATAGATGAAGGCGACGATGCCGCCCATGGCAAACGGGCGGTGGGCAAACAGGTGCAGGTTCATCAGGGGCACCAGGCCCTGCGCCATTTGCCGCCGCTGCCAGCGCCAGAAGGCAAAGCCAGCCGCCACCGCAACGCCCAGCATGAACACGCCGGGCCAAAGCGGCTTGCCATGCACGGCCTGGTTGAACTGGGTCAGCGCGTTCAGCAGGCTCACGGTGCAGGCCGCGCCCAGCAGCAGGCCCCAGGCGTCCAGCCGGCTGGCCGAGTTGGTGGGCTTGCCCCCGGGCGCGGTGGTGGCCAGGTAGCGAAAGGCCATGCCGGTTGCCACCACACAGAAGGGCACCACCACGAAGAAGATAGACCGCCAGCCAAAAGCGTCCACCAGCACGCCGCCCACGCTGGGGCCAATGGCCGGGGCCAGCACCACGCCAAAGCCGAAGATGCCCATGGCACGGCCCTGCTCGTGCGGCTCGAACGCCCGCAAGATGATGATGGCCGGAATGGGCTGCAGCACGCCAGCGGCCAGGCCCTCCAGCACCCGCATGGCCAGCACCAGTTCGTAGCTGCCTGCCAGCCCGCCGATCATCCCGCCCAGGCCCAGCGCCAGGACTGAGCCGACATAGGTGGCGCGGTAACCAAACCGGTCCAGCAGCCAGGGGGTGGTGAGCATGGACACAGTCATCGCCAGCATGAAGCCCGAGGCCACCCATTGCGAACGCTCGTGGCCCATGGGGAAGTGACGCGCCATGTCTGGCACGGCCACGTTGACGATGGTCGACGCCATGATCGCGGCCATGGAGCCCACCATGACGGTGAACAGGCTCAACCAGCGGTGCCGCGGGCCGTAACGCTCGCGCAGGGCGGCCAGGCTGGTGCCGTGATCAACAGACATCGCTACATTGTCCGACCATGCCCAGTCTGTTTGACCGTCTTGGCCTGCTGACCGCACGCCCCACCCAGCGGCGCTCGCTGCGCCAGTACCGCTCCCAGTGTGGCCGCCCGGTGTTCTTTCGCAACAGCCACTGCCTGTCGTGCGACACCCCGCTGGGCTACGAGCCGCTCCGCGGGCAGGTGCTGCCCCTGCAGGCAGCCCGCGTGGGCCCAGGCCAGGTGCCGCGCGCCCGCCAGGAGGCCCAGCCTCTGTGGCAGGAGTACGGCCGGAACGACGGCCCCTGGTTCAAGCGCTGCGCCAACTTTGACAGCGCAGCAGGCTGCAACTGGCTGGCCGACCCCGACGACCCAGACGCGTTCTGTGCGGCCTGCCAGCTCAACCACACCGTGCCCGACTTCGACAGCAGCGACAACGCGCGCCTGTGGGCCCGGGTGGAGATTGCCAAACGGCGGCTGGTGTCGCAACTGATCGACCTGCGGCTGCCCGTGACCTCGAAGGCGCGTGACCCACAACGGGGCCTCTGGTTTGACTTTCTGCGCAGCCGCCCGGGCGACAAGCCTGTGATGACCGGGCATCTCAACGGGCTGGTCACCATCAACGTGGACGAAGCCGACGATGCCTACCGCGAGCGCACCCGGGCCGCGCTGCACGAGCCCTACCGCACCCTGCTGGGCCACTTTCGCCATGAGGTGGGGCACTACTACTGGGACCGCCTGGTGCAGGGCAGCGCCTGGCTCGATGGGTTTCGCAGCCTGTTTGGCGATGAGCGCGCCGACTACGCCGCAGCGCTGCGCTGGCACCATGAACAGGGCCCGCCACGCGACTGGGCCGACCACCACATCAGCAGCTATGCGGCCAGCCACCCCTGGGAAGACTGGGCCGAAACCTGGGCGCATTACCTGCACATGGTGGACTCGGTGGACACGGCGGCCAGCTTTGGCATCGACCCGAGGGATGTCGAGGTCAGCGTGAACCCGTTTGGTGCGGATGCCCTGTGGCAAGCCGACGACCCGGGCGCGCCGAGCTTCCTGCGCTTTGTCAATTCATGGCTGGCGCTGACCACCGCGCTCAACGAGCTGTCGCGCAGCATGGGCCAAGCCGACTTCTACCCCTTTGTGATGCCCAGGCCAGTGGTGGCCAAGCTGCACTTCATCCACCGGCTCATTGGCAGTGGCGCGCTGAACGCGTGAAGCAGCTGCGGCGCCGTTTCACGCCCCGCCCCGGCGCGCGGTGCGCCACAGCAGCCAGGCCACGATGCTGAAGTTGAGCAGGTTCCACGCAATGCCGTTCACAAAGGCCGCGTGGTACGAGCCTGTGAGGTCAAACACCTTGCCCGACATCCAGCCCCCCAGCGCCATGCCCAGCATGGTGCACATCATCACCGCCCCCACCATGGTGCCCGCCTTGGCCGCGGCAAAGTGCTCGCGCACGATGATGGCGTAGCTGGGCACGATGCCGCCCTGGAACAGGCCGAACAAGGCCGAAATCACATACAGCGGCACCAGGCCGTCAAAGGGCAAGAACAGCAGCAACGCCGTGCCCTGCAAGGTCGAGCCCAGCAGCAGGGTGCGCAGGCCGCCAATGCGGTCGCAAATGGCGCCTGAAATCAGGCGGCTGGCAATGCCAAACCCAGCATGATGGACAGCATCTCCGCCCCGCGGGCGGCGCCGTAGCCCAGGTCAGTGCAGTAGGCCACGATGTGAACTTGCGGCATGGACATGGCCACGCAGCAGCTCACCCCCGCCACGCACAACAACACCAGTGCAAACGCGGGCTTCAAGCCAAATGGCGAACTGCCCTGGGCCGTGGCACGGCCAAAGCGGGCGGGCGCTGGTGCATCAGCTAGGCCAGCAGCACCATGCCCAAGCCGCAACACACCGCCAGGCCCAGGTAGGTGTGGCGCCAACCCACCGTCTCCACAAAGTGCTGCACGATGGGCGGCCAGACGGTGCCCCCCAGGTAGTTGCCGCTGGCACACACCGCCACCGCAATGCCGCGCCGCCGCGCAAACCACAAAGAGGTGTCGGCCAGCAGCGGGGAAAAGGTGGCCGAGCTGCCGCACAGGCCAATCAGCAGCCCGTGCGCCACGGCAAAGAGCCAGATGCTGTCGGCCACCGCCGCCAGGGCAAAACCCAGCCCCAGGCACACGCCACCCACTTGCAGGGGCAGCGCCACGCCAAAGCCAATCATCAGCAGGGTATAGGGCAGCGACGCGTCCGCCCGCGCCACGCCAAAGTCGGCCTGCACAGCGGGCAGCACCACTGGCACCACGTACATGCCGCTGGCCCCCACCGTCATCAAGGCCAAGGCCACCAGCAGGCGCAGCCACGCGGCTCGCGAGTCCACCAAGGGGTGGTGCTCGGTGGCGGGCGGGTTCATGCGGGGATGTTAAGCAGCGGCTGCGCGACGGATGGAAACCCTGCAACCGTTTGCACTGACTTGGCTGCAGACTTCAGCCGGCTAACGGTCTGAATCGCCCCGGGAATCGTGGAGGCTGTTGGGTTTAAGTCAGACCCCCACCGTGGAGGCTCGACTGGCGAGTTGCCTGTAGTAGT
>CAZRRW010000003.1:0-31463 GCA_964602505.1 uncultured Burkholderiaceae bacterium | reverse complement strand
TCGACCTCGAGGACGCGGGCAGCCTTGCTACCGAGATGCTGAAGGTGGCTCAGACGGTGCGCGTGACGCAGGACCGTGCGCAGGCCCTTGGCTTCTGGACCGAGGGCGCCGCCGACAACCCCAAGCCTGGCGACGACGGCCTGATTGAGGTGCCCGCCTGGCGCCACGCCATCATCAACTTCCCTCACCCTCTGCTCAAGCAGGGCCTGGTGATCCTGGACACCCCCGGCCTCAATGCCATCGGCGTGGAGCCAGAGCTCACCATCAGTCTCATCCCGTCGGCGCATGCGGTCATGTTCATCCTGGCGGCGGACACCGGCGTGACCAAGTCGGATCTGGACGTGTGGGATTCCTATCTGGCGAATTCCGGGGCCCGCCCTATCATCGTGCTCAACAAGGCCGACACCCTGTGGGATCCGCTGTCCTCGCCCGAGCAGATTGAGGCGCAGATTCAAGGCCAGTGCCATGACGTGGCCCGCCTGTTGGGCGTGTCTCCAGATGCCGTTGTGCCCGTTTCTGCCCAGAAGGGGCTGGTGGCCAAGGTCAGGGCGGATGAGGCCCTGCTGGCCTTCAGCGGGCTGCCGGCGCTGGAGGCGGTACTCACCACGCGTTTGCTCCCCGAGAAGAAGGAACTTCTGTCCCATGCCCTGCAGGCCGGCATGGACGAGATTCGGGTGGGTGTTTCGCAGCGCCTGGCGGTCAAGCGTCGCGAGCTGTCGGAGCAGACCCTGGAGCTCAAGGGCTTGCGTGGCAAGAACGTCAGTGTCATGCGGCACATGAGCGGCAGGATCAGCCTGGAGCAGCAGGACTTTGACAAGGCGATGGCCAGGGTCATGGCGGTGCGCCATGTTCACCTGAAGCTCCTGCGCGACACGCTGGCTTTGGTGTCGGGCGAGCATCTGGCGGGGGTGCTGCGTCCCCTCAGCGAGGCACTGGCCAGTTCAGCGCTGAAGTTGGGCGTGCGCAAGGTGTACGCCGAGGTGTTTGCCAGCCTGGGCGGCCTGCTCCAGCAGACGAGCCAGGGCTGCGACGAAATTCGGATCATGCTCAACTCCTCCTTCAGCCAGCTCAATGCCGAGTTCGGCTTCACGCTCGTGGCGCCGCGCGAGCTGAGCCTGGCCCGCTTTGAGCGCGACCTTGAGCTGGTGGACCGCAACCATGCCCAGTTCGTTTCTGTGAGCCAGGCCTTTCGGCTGCAGCAGGGGGGCGTTGGCGACAAGCTGTTCCGGGCGCTTCAGTCGCGCGTTCGGGTGGTGTTCGAGTCGGTGGCCAGCGAGATCGAGTTGTGGAACAAGGCCGCCGCCGCCCAGCTGGACACGCAGTTTCGTGAGCGCCGCCGCAATTTCACCCGCCGGCTGGATGCCATCGAGCGCATTCGCAGCGCCTCGGACAGCCTGGAAGACCAGTTGGCCGAACTGGCCCGCCAGGAGCTGGTGCTGTCTGGCCTGGAGGTCAGCTTCAACGAGCAGACCGATGCCTTGCTGGCGGCCGCTGCACGCCAGGGCGGCGAAGCCGAGGGCCCGGCCAGCTCCGGCTTCCCGTCGACTTTTGTCGACAGCACTGGCTTCGGCTCCACCGTCATCCTCGACATCGCGCAGTCCTGAGGCAGCCCGCCACGCCGCGTTTGGCGGTGCGGCCCGGGCCTGCCCTGATTTCCCGCCCCATGCCCACGCCCTTTGCTGACCGACTGGTGGCCTGGCAGGCCAGCCATGGCCGGCACGGCCTGCCCTGGCAGGCCAGCCGCGAGCCCTACCGCGTCTGGCTGTCTGAAGTGATGCTCCAGCAGACCCAGGTGGTCACGGTCAGGGCGTACTTCCAGCGTTTCATCGAGCGCTTCCCCAGTGTGAGTGCCCTGGCGCTGGCGTCACAAGACGAAGTCCTGTCCCTGTGGAGTGGCCTGGGCTACTACAGCCGCGCCCGCAACCTGCACGCCTGCGCCCAGGCCGTGGTGCGTGACCACGGTGGCGAGTTCCCGCGCACAGTGGATGCCTTGCAGGCCCTGCCGGGCATTGGCCCCAGCACGGCAGCGGCCATTGCGGCGTTCTGCTTCCACGAACGGGTGTCCATCTTCGACGGCAATGTCCAGCGGGTGATGGCCCGCCACCTGGGCTTCGACGGCGATCTGGCCCAGGCCGCGTCGGTCAAGGCGCTCAAGGCCATGGCTCAGGCGCACCTGCCCACCCGTGCGGCACACATGCCGGCCTACACCCAGGGCCTGATGGATCTTGGGGCCACCGTGTGCACGCCCAGAGCCCCACGTTGCGCCGAGTGCCCGGTGTCTGGCGACTGCCAGGCCCTGGCCTCGGGGCGCACCGTGAGCCTGCCGGTCAAGGCCCGCAAGCTCAAGCGCAGCCGCCGCCACAGCCACCTGCTGGTGCTGCAGTGCGGCCCGCAGGTGTGGCTGACGCGTCGGCCCGAGCAGGGTGTGTGGGGTGGCCTGTGGGCCTTGCCGGTGGTTGACACCGATGACGACGCGGCGCTGGCGCCCCTGCTTCGGGGGGCCACGGTGGCGCTGCCGCACCCCAAGCCGATTCGCCACGCCCTGACCCACTTTGACTGGGTGCTGCAGCCGGTGCACGCCCGCCTGGCCAGGCCCCGCAAGCTGGACGGCAGCGGCCAGTGGCTCACGCTGACCGATGCCCTGGCCCTGGGTCTGCCCAAGCCGGTGCGGCAGGTACTGCTAACGCTGGCCCAGGCGCGCGACGGCGCCTGAGCCACCCGCCGGGCTGGCGGCCACTCAGTGCGTTTCGGCCTGCTCGCCGATGATGCGGTTGCGGCGCAGAAACTGATCCACCAGGTCCAGGCGCAAGGCCGGGTTCAGCAGCTCCAGCAACTGCTGCTTGGCCGCCAGGGGCAGGGGCAGCAGCTCGTACCAACGGTTGGCAATCCACCCGCATTCGGTGAAGCGGAAGGGCTCCTTCACCATGTCGGCGGGCACGTCCAGCCCGCGCTCGCGCAACTGCTTGAGGGCGCTGGCCAGGGCCTTGGCTGCCTCCACGTGCGCCGCCTGCGGGGCTGCGTTGGCCGGGTCGGCCTCCACCGGCTCCACCTCGCCCACGATCAGCCCGTTGGCGGCGCTGGTCTGGCTGCGCAGGTGGAAACGCTCCATTCCCTCGCAGCGCACCTGCATCAGCCCCGGCGACACCATGTCCACGCTCAGCAGCCGGGCTTCGCAGCCCATGCTGGCCAGCAGCGGGGCGTCGCCCGCGCCGCGCCGCACCTCGGCTCCCTGGCGAATGCTCACCACCCCAAAGCTGCTTTGCTGGCGCAGGCAGGTGCTCATCAGGTCAAGGTAGCGCGCCTCAAACACCTTCAGGCGCAGCAACCCGCCCGGAAACAGCACCGTGCCCAGGGGGAACAAGGGCAGGGTGCGCGTGGGGGTCTGGCTTGCTTGCATGTCACTTCAACTCGCGGTGCCGCACCAGGGGTGCCTGGCCGGGGCCCAGGGTGTCTTTCAGCTCAGCGCCCAGCTCGGCCGCCAGCCGCGTGGCGATGTACACCGAGCGGTGCTGCCCGCCGGTGCAGCCAATGGCCACGGTGACGTAGCTGCGGTGGTCGCGGGCAAAGCTGGGCAGCCAGCGCTGCAGAAACTGGCGGATATCAGCCACCATGGCCACCACCTCGGGCTGGGCGGCCAGGTAGTCCACCACTGGCTGGTCGCGCCCCGTCAGGGGCCGCAGCGCCAGGGTGTAGTGCGGGTTGGGCAGGCTGCGCACGTCAAACACAAAGTCGGCGTTCAGCGGCACGCCGTTCTTGAACGCAAACGACTCAAACACCAGGCTCATCGAGCTGCGCGGCGCGGCCACCAGCTCTTTCAGCCAGGTTTGCAGCACGGCCGGGCGGATGTTGCTGGTGTCGATGACGCGGGCCCGGTCGCGCAGGTCGGACAAGGTGTGCCGCTCCAGCTCAATGGCGTCGGTGAGCGCACGGGTGTCGACTGGCTCGGTGCTGGCGGTGGGGGCTGCGCTGGCCGACAGGGGGTGGCGCCGCCGGGTTTCAGAAAAGCGCTGCACCAGGGTGGGCGTGCTGGCGTCCAGAAACACCAGCTTCACCGCCACGCCCTTGGCGGCCAGGGCGTCCAGGGCCTGTGGCACCAGGGGCAGGGCAGCGGCACTGCGCACGTCCACCGCCACCGCCACCTTGCGCGCACCCTGGCCCAGCTGCAGGTCGGCAAAGGCGGCCAGCAGTTCGGGCGGCAGGTTGTCCACGCAGTAATAGCCCACGTCTTCCAGCGCGTGCAGGGCAATGGACTTGCCCGACCCCGAAATGCCCGTGATCAGCACCAGGTCCAGCGCAGGGGTGGGGCTCATGGGGCTGGGGCTAAGGGCACCGGCTTGTCTGCTGCTTCCAGCAGATCCTGCGCGTGGGCAAAGGTGGTTTGCGTCAGCCGCTCGCCGCCCAGCATGCGGGCCAGTTCGGCCACGCGGGCTTCGCCCAGCACCGGCTGGATGCGGCTTTCTGGCAGGGGCGCGCTGGCGGGCTTGCCCTGGGCGCTGCCAGGGGCGGTTTTGGTCACCACAAAATGGGCGTCGGCACTGGCGGCCACTTGCGGCAGGTGGGTGACGGCCAGCACCTGCCGGTCGCGCCCCAGGGTTTTGAGCAGGCGGCCCACCACCTCGGCCACCGCACCGCCCACGCCAGAGTCCACCTCGTCAAAGATCAGCGTGTCGGCATTGCCCAGGCGGCTGGTGACCACGGCCACCGCCAGCGCAATGCGCGACAGCTCGCCGCCCGAGGCCACCTTGCCCAGGGGGCGCGGCTCAGCACCCGCATGGCCCGCCACCAGAAACTCAATGTCTTCCAGGCCCTGGGCCTGGGGGCTGGGGCCTTCGCCGGCTGGCGCGCCCTGATCGGCCGCGATGGGAGTCAGCCCCACCTCAAACCGCCCGCCGCCCATGCCCAGCTGCTGCATCATGCCGGTGACCGCCTTGGACAGCTTGGGCGCTGCAGCCTTGCGCAGCTTGCTCACCTGCTGGGCCTGGGCCAACCACGCGGCCTGCGCGCTGGCCACCGCCTGGCGCAGGGTGTCCAGGTCGGCTGCGGCGTCCAGCCCCGCCAGCTCGGCCTGCCACTGCTGCCGCAGGCTGGCCAGTTCGTCGGGCGCACGCCGGTGGCGGCGGGCCAGCCCAAGCCACTCGGCCAGGCGGGCGTCCAGCTCGCCCAGGCGCGCGGGGTTGGGCTCCAGCCGGGCCAGGTAGCTGTTGAGGGTGTGCACCACGTCGCCCAGCTGGCTGGCCGCGTCGTTCAGCATGGGCGCCAGCGAGGCCAGCTCGGCGTCCAGTCGGCCGACGTCAGTCAGCGTGGCCACGGCCCGGGCCAGCTGGCGCTGGGCAGACTCGTCCCCATCGTCCAGCAGGTGCAGGCTGCGGGTGGCGGCGTCAATCAGGGCCTGCGCATTGGCCAGGCGCGAATGCTCGGCATTGAGTTCGGCCCACTCGCCCGGCAGCGGGTTCAGGCGATCCATCTCCTGCAGCGCCCACTGCAGGCGGTCGCGCTCGGTTTGCAGGGTTTGCTGGCGCGCCTGGGCGTCGGCCAGTGCCGCCTGGGCCTGCCGCCAGGCCTGGGTGGCGCTGCGCAGGGCGTCGGCCTGCACCCCGGCGTACACGTCGAACAGCGTGCGCACACCGGCGGTGCGCGTGAGGCTTTGCCAGGCGTGCTGGCCATGAATGTCCACCAGCGCTTCGCCCAGCTCACGAAGCTGGGTGGCGGTGGCGGCCGAGCCATTCACCCAGGCCCGGCTTTTGCCTTGCGCGTCTACCGTGCGGCGCAGCAGCAGCAGGCTGGTGGCTTCATCGCCTGCCCCGTCAAAGCCCGCGTCGGCCAGCCACTGGCCCAGCGGGCTGTTGGCGGCGGGCGCGTCGAACTCGGCGCTCACGTCGGCCCGCTGCGCGCCCGGGCGCACCACGGCGGCGTCGGCACGGGCCCCCAGGGCCAGTTGCAGCGCGTCGATGAGGATGGACTTGCCCGCCCCGGTTTCGCCCGTGAGCACCGTGAAGCCACCCACAAACGACACCTCGGTCTGATGCACGAGCACGAAGTCGCGCAAGGTCAGGCTGCGAAGCATCAGACCGCCCCTTCGTTCCAGTGCAGCTTGCGGCGCAGCGTGGCGTAGAAATTCCAGCCCTTGGGGTGCAGAAAGCGCACGGGCTTGGGGTAGCGGCGCACGTGGATGCTGTCGCCAATGACCAGCGACTTCAGGCTTTGCATGTCGAAGTTGACGCTCACGTCGCGCCCGCCTCGCACCTCGATGTGGATGGCCGAGGTTTGCGGCACCACGATGGGCCGGTTGGTGAGGGTGTTCGGCGCAATGGGCGCCAGCACCCAGCCGCCAATGCCGGGGTGCACGATGGGCCCGCCCGCCGACAGCGCATACGCCGTGGAGCCGGTGGGCGACGCCACGATCAGCCCGTCTGACCGCTGGTTGGCCATGAAGTGGCCGTCGATGTTGATGCGCAGCTCGACCATGCCAGTGGCCGAGCCGCGGCTGACCACCACGTCGTTCACCGCAATGGCTTCGAAGATCGTCTCGCCGTCGCGCTCCACACTGCCTTGCAGCACCGAGCGGTGCTCTTCTTCAAACTCGCCGCGCAAGATGAGGCTGAGCGCCTCGGCCGCAGCGCCCACCGGGATGTCGGTGATGAAGCCCAGCCGCCCCTGGTTGACGCCGATCAGCGGCACCCCGTGGGGCGCCAGGTCGCGCGCCATGCCCAGCATGGTGCCGTCGCCCCCCACCACCACCGCGGCGTCGCACTGCGCGCCAATGCCCTCGGCGCTCAGCACCTCAAAGTCGGGCCGTACGCCGGTTTTGGGCTGGCCCAGCAGCAGGCCCAGGCCCTCGGCGGTGTTGCGCTCAATGGCCACCTCGCATCCGGCACTGGCCAGGTGGTGCGCCAGCGCCAGCACCGTGTCGCCCAGGCCCGGCGAGTCGTACTTGCCGACGATGGCCACGTGTTTGAAGCGGGAGCGGGGCGCGGTGCTCACGGCGTGCGCAAGGGTGGGCGGTGAATAGAATGAAACAGCTATGTTGGATGATAGAGCGCGATTGTTGTTGCACACGCTCGTTGAGCGCTATATCGCCGATGGCCAGCCGGTTGGCTCGCGCACGCTGTCCAAGGCGCCTGGGCTGGAGCTGTCGCCCGCCACCATCCGCAACGTCATGGCCGACCTGGAAGACGCCGGCCTCATCACCAGCCCCCACACCAGCGCCGGGCGGGTGCCCACCTCTCGCGGCTACCGCCTGTTTGTGGACACCATGCTCACGGCAGACCCGGCCCTGCGCCAGGGCGCAGCCGGCGACACCAGCGCCCTGGCCCAGGCCGCGCGCGAGCAACTGCAGCCAGACCAGCCCCAGCGCGTGATTGCCAACGCCGCCCAGGTGCTGAGCAGCTTGTCCAGCTTTGTGGGCGTGGTGCTGGCGCCCCGGCAGCGCTCGGTGTTCCGCCACATCGAGTTTTTGCGCCTGTCAGACAGGCGGCTGCTGGTGATCATCGTCTCGCCCGAAGGCGACGTGCAGAACCGCATCATCTTCACCGACTACCCCTACACCGCCTCGCAGCTGGTAGAGGCCGCCAACTACCTGAACGAACACTTTGCCGGGCAAGACCTGGAGGCCGTGCGCAGCCGCCTGCAAGGCGAGGTGGAGGCCCTGCGTGGCGAAATTGCCCTGCTGATGCAGGCCGCGGTGAACCTGGGCAGCGAGGCCATGAGCCGCCCTGACGACACCGTCATCGTCAGCGGCGAGCGCAACCTGCTGGGCGTGCAGGACTTTTCTGGCAACCTGGGCAACCTGCGCCGCCTGTTTGACGTGTTTGAGCAAAAGGCCCAGTTGATCCGCCTGCTGGACGTGAGCCACAAGGCTGAAGGCGTGCGCATCTACATTGGCGGCGAAAGTGATCTGGTGCCCGCGGAAGAACTCTCGGTGGTGTCAGCCCCGTACGAGGTAGACGGCAAGGTGGTGGGCACCCTGGGCGTGGTGGGCCCCACCCGCATGCCGTACGACCGCATGATCCGCATCGTGGACATCACCGCCAAGATGGTGGGCAGTGCGCTGAGCCAGCGCTGATGCGCTGGCGGGCCCTTCCCCAGCGCTGAGCCACCCCCTACCTAGAATCCGCCGCGCGGGGCGTTAGCTCAGTTGGTCAGAGCAGGGGACTCATAATCCCTTGGTCGCTGGTTCGAGCCCAGCACGCCCTACCAAACCCGCCCGGTGGAGGTTCACCAGATCAAGGGCGGCGTGCCTTGGTGGCTACAGATGCCGCTAACCGAAAATCGCATAAAAGCTAAGTGCACTTCTCGCCAGAATCATTGAACCCTTCGGCCATTTCGGCACTTCTGGCGGGGCCACACATATCGCCCGGCATTGCTTTTTCATCGGCCAAGCCCTGACCCCTTGATGTATTGAGAAAAAATATCCGATTGCTAGGATATTTGAATTTCACAGAACGATCGGGCCCCGGCACAGTGCGGGTTGTTCTTCACACCCCAGCCCTCTGCCGTGACCATGAACTTCGCCGCCCTCCCTACAAACTTGTCCCCGGCCGCCGCCCTGCTGCTGGCTGCCGGGCCCGTGCTGGCCTATCTGTTGGCTGGCCTGTCGCGCCGCTGGGCCCTGGCCCAGGCGCTGGCCGTGCTGGCCATGGCCCTGGCCGCCCTGCAGGTGGCGGCGGTGGCCCTGGGCGCACCGGCCGTGGCGGCCGCCCAGCTTGGCGTGGCCAGCTTCCGGCTGGACGCGGTGTCTTCGCTGATGATGCTGTTGGTCGGCTTTGTGGGCTGGGTGATCGTGCGCTTCTCGGGCACTTACCTGCAAGGTGACGCACGGCACGGCGCCTACTTGCTGCGCCTGATGTGGACGCTGGCGGCCGTGGCCCTGCTGGTCACCACCAACCACCTGGCTGTTCTGGCCCTGGCCTGGGTGGCCAGCAGCCTCAGCCTGCACGGGCTGTTGACGCACTTTCCAGAGCGGCCCGCTGCCCTGATGGCTGCGCGCAAGAAGTTTCTCTCCAACCGCTTGTCTGAAGTGAGCTTGCTCGCGGCCCTGGTGCTGCTGTACAGCGCGGCGGGCACCTTGCAGATGGACGCATTGCTCGCGCAAGCCAGCGCCTTGGTGGGCAGCGGTGCGGTGCAAGCGGCCATGGCCCTGCTGGCCGTCACGGTGCTGCTGCGCAGCGCCCAGCTGCCCACGCACGGCTGGCTTATTCAGGTGATGGAAGCGCCCACGCCGGTGTCGGCCTTGCTGCACGCGGGCGTGGTGAACATTGGGGGCTTTGTGCTCATCAGCCTGGCCCCGCTGCTGGCGGGCGCCTGGCTGGCGCAAGGCTTGTTGGTGGTGGTGGGCGCGCTCACGGCCGTGGTGGCCGCGTTGGTGATGACCACGCGCATCAGCATCAAGGTCAACCTCGCGTGGTCTACCTGCGCGCAAATGGGCTTCATGCTCATGCAGTGCGGCTTGGGCTTGTATGAACTGGCCTTGCTGCACCTGGTGGCCCACTCGCTGTACAAGGCCCACGCCTTCTTGGCGGCGGGCGGTGTGGTGGCGCAAGCCCGCCGCATGCAGCTGGCCCCGACCCAAGCGCCCGAGCCCGCCTTTGTGTGGTGGGGGTCGCTGGCCACCAGCGCGTTCTGTGTGGCCCTGGCGGCCGTGCTGCTGCAGGTGGGCTTTGCGGCCCAGCCTGCGCTGTGGGTCAGCGCGGTGGTGCTGGCCCTGGCGCTCACCCCGCTGTGGGTGGGCGGTGTGGCATCGCTGCGCGAGCGCGGCGGCGCGGTGTTTGCGCTGGGCCTGGGCCTGCCGTTGGCCTACTTTGCCTTGCACCACGCCTTTGTCGCGTGGATGGGCGTGCAGGCCGGGCAGTTCAGCACCCCGCCCGTGCTGGTGGGGCTGGCGCTGGCCGCCTTTGCTGCGCTGTTTGTGGTGCAGGTGAAGGTAAGCACCCGGCCCGAAGGCCGCTTTGCCCGCACCCTGTACCCCTGGGCCTACAGCGGCCTGTACCTTGACGAACTCTTCACCCGGCTGACGCTGCGGGTGTGGCCCGCCCCCGCGCGCGCCACCCCGGCGCGGCCCGGCCTGCCGGCCACTGTGGCCTGAAAGGGGCACCTTCACATGAACGCCATGACCGACCTTCACCTCGTGCGCACCGCCACCCTGGCCCAGGCTGTAGAGGCCGCTTGCGCCCGCATCGCGCCCACCTGGCCGCTGGACCAGTTCATTGCCGTCAACCCCTACTGGGGGCATGTGGCCGAGCCTATTGGCGCCGTCAGCGCCCGGCTGGCCCGCCTGTCGGGCACGCCCATGACCATGCCGCGTGACTACTACGCCCAGGCCTGGCAGGCCGGGCGCCTGCGTGCGCAGCACCTGCAGGCGGCGCTGGCCGCCGCGCAGGCCCCAGCGGGCCAGGCCCTGCCCACGGTAGACGAGCTGGTGGCCGCGCTGTCACAGCCAGCCCCGGCGGGCCCGGTGCTGCCCCTGGTCACGGCCCTTGTGGACGCGCAGCGCGACCTGAGCCACGCCCCCAGCTGGACAGACCATGTCACCCACCAGGTCAGCCAAACCTGTGCGTCGTACTTTGACGAGCAGCAGGCCCGCTGGCACCCCGACAAGTCGGCCGGCCTGTACGCCACCTGGCTGCAACTGGCCGAGCTGGACAAGGCCCCCCGCCTGTTGCTGGGCCTGCGCGGCCACAACAGCCGGGTGCGGGCCCTCCCGCGCGACCCGATGGCCCTGATTGACCAGGCCACCGCCGCGCTGGGCGTGGCCCCGGAAACGGCCCACACCTACTTCTCGGCCTTGCTGCTCAGCGTCAACGGCTGGGCCGCCTGGTGCGCCTGGCAGCGCTGGCAGGCGGGCCTGAACCAGCCGCAGCAACTGGCCAACCATATCGAGCTGGACGGCGCGCGCCACCTCATCGTGGAGCTGCTGGCCATCCGCCTGGCCTGGGAATGGCTGCTGGCGCAGGCCGAAGGCCTGGCCGCAGCAGGCCCGCGGCCCGAAGGCATGCCGCGCCAAGCCACGGGCTGGCTGTCGCAACTGCAAGAAGCGCTCGACGCGCACGAGGCGTCAGTGGCCCGCGCGGCCGACGAGCAGCGCATCAACTGGCTGCTGCAACACGCGCTGGAGCTGGCCTACCAGCAGCCTTTGTGTACTGCGCTGGCTGAGCAATTGGTGAAACAACGCGCCACGCCTGCGTCAGCCGCGCGCCCCGGAGCCGAGCAGGCGACTCGTCCATCCGCGCAAGCGGTGTTCTGCATCGACGTGCGCTCCGAAGTGTTTCGTCGTGCGCTGGAGGCGGCCGACGCTGGCGTGGCCACCCGCGGCTTTGCCGGCTTCTTTGGCCTGCCCATTGCCTACAACCCGCTGGGCAGCACGCTGGTGCGGCCGCAGTTGCCGGGCCTGCTGGCCCCCGCCGCCACCGCGGTGGACAACGTGGTGGGCGCCGAGCCCGCCGCCGACGGCCTGCCCCTGGGCCAGGCCCTGGCGCGCCGCCGCCAGCTGAGCTTGCAGCAGGCTGGGCGCTGGCAGGCGTTTCGCAGCGCGGCCAGCTCGGCCTTCTCGTTCGTGGAGGCCTGTGGCCTTGTGTATGGCGGCAAGCTGCTCAAGGGCAGCCTGGGCATGGCCCAGCCCGAGCACGCCACCAGCGCCGGCCTGTCGGCAGACGAGTTGCGCCAGGTGCGCCCCAGCATGCCCACCCCGGCCGACGCGGCGGCTTTGCAAGCGCAGGTGGACACGGCGGCCGCAGTGCTGGGCGCCATGGGCTTGGTGCCAAGTGAGCACAACCCGCTTGCCCGCCTGGTGCTGCTGGCCGGGCACGGCAGCGACACGGCCAACAACCCGCACGCAGCAGGCCTGGACTGCGGCGCTTGCGGTGGCCAAACCGGCGAGGTGAATGCGCGTGTGTTGGCGGGCTTGTTGAACCGCCACGACATTCGCGCAGGCTTGGCTGCCAGCAAAGGCGTGATGCTGCCGGCTGACACCTGGTTTGTGGCTGGCCTGCACAACACCACCACCGACGAGGTGCCGCTGTACGACGCCGACGGCCTGCCCGCCAGCCATGCGCCCGACCTGGCCCGCCTGCGCCGCGCGCTGGCGGCAGCGGGGCAGGGCGCCCGTGCCGAGCGGGCGGCCTCGCTGGGCCTGGGCGGCTTGCGCGACGGCTATGCCATTGGCCAGGCGGTACGCGCCAAGTCCAAAGACTGGGCCGAAACCCGGCCCGAATGGGGCCTGGCCAACAATGCGGCCTTTGTGGTGGCCCCGCGCCGCCGCACCCAGGCGCTGGACTTGCAAGGCCGCAGCTTCCTGCACGACTACGACTGGCGTGTGGACGCGGGCAACGGCTACGGGCTGTTGGAGCTCATCATGACCGCGCCGATGGTGGTGACCAACTGGATCAACCTGCAGTACTACGCCTCCACCGTGGACAACCTGCGCTATGGCAGCGGCAACAAGGTGCTGCACAACGTGGTGGGCGGCACCATTGGCGTGTTCGAGGGCAACGGTGGCGACTTGCGCATTGGCCTGCCCATGCAGTCGCTGCACGACGGCCAGCGCTGGATGCACGAGCCGCTGCGTCTGTCGGTGTTCATCGAGGCGCCGCAGGCCGCCATGGACGCCATCATCGACAAGCATGCGGTGGTGAAGCAGCTGGTCACCAATGGCTGGCTGCACCTGTTCCGCCTGGACGGCGACGCGGCCACGGTAGAGCGGCGCACGGCCGCAGGCTGGGCGGCTGTTTAAGGGCCGGTCAACCGCGGCCCAAAGGATGTGAAGCGTGGGGCTGGGGCTTAGCCCCGTCCCACGATGGCCGCGGTGGAGATCAACTCCTCCAGCAGCGCAATGCTCACCTGGCCGCTCACGGCATACGGGTCGAGCGTGGGGGTTTCGCTGTACTTCAGCAGCAGCGAGGGGTTGAGCTTTTCCAGGTTCACCTGGCCCATGGTCCAGCCGGCAAAGCGGCGCTCGGTGATCTCTTCATAGTGCAGCACCACCACGCGTTCGTGGCGTTCGTCGCGCACGATGGTGTTGTACAGCTCGTTCACCGCGTCGCGCCCGCCTTCCAGCACCTGCAGGAACAGGCTGCCGTGGTAGCACAGGATGCCGGTGACGCCCTTGGCCGGGTTGTGGTGGCGTGACTGCACCAGGATGGAGTCCACCAGGGTGGAGGTGACAGGTGCCTTGGCGCGGCTGGCGTAAAGCATGCGGATCAACATGGCCTGACCTCGGTGTGTTCAGTTCTTCTTGGGCAACAGGGACAAAAACTCGCGCCGCAGGTTGGCGTCTTTCAGGAACGAGCCGCGCATCACGCTGTTGATCATCTTGGAGTCGGTCTCCTTGACGCCGCGCCAGTGCATGCAGAAGTGGTCGGCCTCGATCACCAGCGCCAAGCCGTCGGGCTTGATCAGGTCTTGCAGCAAATCGGCCGCCATGGTCACCGCTTCTTCCTGGATCTGCGGGCGGCTCATCACCCAGTCGAGCAGGCGGGTGTATTTGGACAGCCCAATCAGGTTGGAATGCTCGTTGGGCATCACGCCCACCCAGACCCGGCCCATGATGGGGCACAGGTGGTGCGAACACGCACTGCGCACGGTGATGGGCCCCACGATCATCAGCTCGTTGAGGTGGGTGTCGTTGGGGAACTCGGTGATGGTGGGCGCCTTGCGGAAGCGGCCGTTGAAGACCTCTTGCACATACATCTTGGCCACGCGCTTGGCGGTGTCCTGCGTGTTGTGGTCGTGCTCCACGTCGATCACCAGCGACTCGAGCACCGCCTTCATCTTGGTCTGCACTTCGGCTTGCAGGGCCTCCAGCTCGCCCGGGCGCAGGAAGTCGGCAATGTTGTCGTTGGCGTGAAAGCGGCGGCCGGCGGCCTGCACCCGCTTGCGGATCTGCACCGACAGGGGCACCCCAACGTCAAGGTCGGTGCCGGGGTGGTCGGGGGTGGCGTCGGTCTGGCTCATGGTCGGTGGAATCGTTCAGGGACTCCGCGACAGGCTGCCGAGGAACTCAATGAGTTCCCTGACGCGGAAGCGGATTATCTGCCTTTGAAGGCGGGCGTGCGTTTGGCCACAAAGGCCGCAATGGCCTCGCCTGCGTCGTCGCTCTTGCCCAGCCAGCCCTGCATGGCAGCCTCCACCTCCATTTGTGCGCCCAGGCTGAGCTCGCCCGACAGGTCAAGCAGGCGGCGCAGCTGCGCCAGGCTGCCGGTGGGGCGGTTGACCAGGGTCTGCGCAAAGGCGGTGCAGGCTTCGGCAAAGCCAGCATCGGGCAGCACCTTCAGGGCAATGCCCCATTCCAGCGCGGTGGCGGCGCTGATGGGCTCGCCCGTCAGCATGAGGGCCATGGCGCGCTGCCGGCCCACGGTGCGCGGCAGGAAGAAGCTGCTGCCCAGGTCAGGCACCAGGCCAATCTTGCTGAACACCTGCGCAAAGCTGGCCGATTCAGCGGCCAGCACCACGTCGCAGGCCAGGGCCAGGCTGAAGCCTGCGCCAGCGGCAATGCCGTTGACGCCAGCCACCACCGGAAAGGGCAGTTCGCGCAGCTGGCGCACGAGGCGGTTGTATTGGGTTTGCAACTGCACCGCCGCGCCCTGCGGCGCGGGCGTGGTGATGGCTTCCTTGAGGTCAGCCCCGGCGCAGAAGCCGCGGCCTTCGCCGGTGATGAGCAGCACCCGCACGCCCGGCGTGGCCTCAAGTTCATGGAAGGCGGCGCGCATATCCGTGCGCAGCGCTTCGTTGAAGGCGTTGAGTGCTTCGGGCCGAGCGAGCGTGAGGGTGGCCAAGCCACCTTCAATACTCAGCTTCAAGGTGCTGTAGGTCATGGCGTGCTTTGGGCAGGCTTAGAACCGTGGCGCGTGGGCCTTGATGGCCGCAGCCACTTGGGGCGTTACCGCAAAGCGCGGGCCGTGCTTGGCGGCCAGTGCGTTGGCGCGGGCCACAAAGGCGCTGCCGTCGTCTTGCTGGCCCACGCTGTAGATGAACTGCATGGCGCCACCCGTGTGCGGGGGAAAGCCAATGCCGAAGATGGAGCCGATGTTGGCGTCGTGCGTGCTGGTGAGCACGCCTTCGGCCAGGCAACGCGCCGTCTCCACCGCCTGTCGGTAGAGGATGCGGTCGCGAAGCTCCGCCATGTCCCACGCCGTGCCCGGCTTCTCGAACAGCTTCTTCAGTTCGGGCCAGAGCGCTTTCTTGCCGCCTTCGGGGTAGTCGTAGAAGCCGCCACCCGCCGCCCTGCCTTTGCGGCCCAGCTCCTTGACCATGCGCTCGATCAGCAGCTCGCCAGTGCCCGGCGTGTAGGCCTTGCCTTCTGCGGCCAGGTCGGCTTTGGTTTGGTCCATCACGTGAACAGAAAGCGACAAGGACGTTTCGTCAATCACCGCCAGCGGCCCCACCGGCATGCCGGCTTGCAGGCCCGCCTGTTCCACCACCGCAGCGGGTATGCCCTCAGCCAGCATGGCCGCGCCTTCCATCACAAAGGTGCCGAACACCCGGCTGGTGAAGAAACCCCGCGAATCGTTCACGACGATGGGCGTCTTGCCAATCGCCAGCACGTAGTCGTAGGCCCGGGCAATGGTTTCGTCGTCGGTCTTGGCCCCGCGGATGATCTCCACCAGCTTCATCTTGTCGACCGGGCTGAAGAAATGCAGGCCTACAAACTTCTCCGGCCGCGCGCTCGCGGTGGCTAGGCCAGTGATGGGCAGGGTGGAGGTGTTGCTGGCCATCACGCCGCCGCTGGCCAGCAGGGGCTCGGCCTCTTTCGTCACCTGGGCCTTCAGCTCGCGCTGCTCGAACACCGCTTCAATGATGAGGTCGCAGCCCTGCAGGTCTGCGGCGCTCGCGGTGGGGGTGATGAGGTTCAGCAACTCCGCTTGCGCGGGGAGCGTCATCTTCTGCTTGGCCACCCGCGCGGCGCTCAGCTTCTGGCTGTAGGCCTTGCCCAACTCGGCCTTCTCCAGCGACACGTCCTTCAGCACACTGGCGATGCCGCGAGAGGCATTGGCCCAGGCAATGCCCGCGCCCATCATGCCCGCGCCGAGGATGCCCACTCGAGTTGGCTTCCACTTCGGCACGTCTTTGGGCCGGGACTGCCCGCTCTTGATGGCGTTCAGGTTGAAGAAGAACGCGGTGATCATGTTCTTCGCGTTCTGGCCGGTCATCAGCTTGGCGAGGTAGCGGCTCTCGATGCGTGTGGCGGTGTCGTAGTCGACCATCGCGCCTTCGACCATCGCGTTCATCGCGGCTTCGACCGCCGGGTAGTTGCCGCGCGTCTTTTGCGCCAGCATGGCGGGCGCGACGGTCAGGCCCATCGCAATCTTGGGGTTGGTGGGCGTGCCGCCTGGAATCTTGTAGCCCTTCACGTCCCAGGGCTGCTGGCACTGCGGGTTCTCGGCGATGAACTCAAGCGCCATCGCTCGGGCCTCGTCCATGTCCTTGGCCAGGTCGTGGATGAAGCCAATGGCCTTGCCCTCTTGCGGGTTGAAGAGCTTGCCTTCGACGATGTAGGGGTTGGCACCCATCAAGCCGAGCAGGCGCACGGCTTTGGTCAGCCCTGTCGCGCCGGGGATGAGGCCCAGCGACACCTCGGGCGTGCCCAGTTGGGTCTTGGGGTTGGCCAGCGCAATGCGGTAGTGCGCCATGAGCGCCACTTCCCAGCCGCCGCCGAGTGCTGCGCCGTTGATGAGGGCCACCACCGGCACCCCGAGGGTTTCGATGGTGCGCATGTTCTTCTTCAGCAGCTCGATCTCGGCAAAGGCAGCGGGCGCGTCGCTGGCCGTCAGGCGCATCACGGCGGGCAGGTTGGCCCCAGCGAAAAAAGTGCTCTTGGCCGACGCGAGCAACACCCCTTTGAGCTGTGGCTTGTCGGCGACCAGTTGCGCGGCCAGCAGGCTCATGTCGGCCTGCCAGTCGGCGCACATGGTGTTGACCGGGGAGTTGGGCTCGTCAAACGTGACGGTGGCAATGCCGTCGGCGAGGCTGTAGCGAATGGTTTTCATCGGATTCGTCTCAACCAGCCCTTAGATTCGCTCAACGATGGTGGCAATGCCCATGCCGCCGCCCACGCACAGCGTGGCCAGGCCGTAGCGCAGCTTGCGGCGGTGCAGCTCGTCGATCAGCGTGCCGAGGATCATCGCGCCCGTGGCGCCCAGCGGGTGGCCCAGCGCAATCGCGCCGCCATTCACGTTCACCTTCTCGTGCGGCACGCCCAGGTCTTTCATGAAGCGCATGGGCACGGCCGCGAAGGCCTCGTTCACTTCAAACAGGTCGATCTGGTCCACCGTCAGCCCGGCTTTGGCCAGCGCCTTGCGCGCGGCAGGGGCCGGGCCAGTGAGCATGATGGTGGGGTCAGCGCCCGACAGGGCGGTGGCCACGATGCGTGCACGCGGCGTGAGCTTCTGCGCCTTGCCCATGCTCTCGGAGCCAATCAACACCGCGGCGGCACCGTCGACGATGCCGCTGGAGTTGCCGGGCGAATGCACATGGTGGATGCGCTCCACCTGCGGGTAGCGACGCAGGGCCACATCGTCAAACCCCATCGCGCCCATGTCGGCAAACGAGGCTTTGAGCGCACCCAGGCCTTCCATCGTGGTGCGGGGCTTGATGAACTCGTCTTTCTCCAGGATCGGAATGCCAATCGGGTCTTTCACGGCCACGACCGAGGCGTCAAAGTAGCCGGCACGCTGCGCCGCATCGGCCCGCTGCTGGGAGGTGAGGGCGTAGCGATCTACGTCTTCGCGGCTGTAGCCGTCAATGGTGGCAATCAGGTCCGCGCCAATGCCCTGCGGCACAAAGCCAAGCTGGGTGTTGGTCTCCGGGTCTTGGGCCCAGGCACCGCCGTCGCTGCCCATGGGCACGCGAGACATGCTCTCCACGCCACCGGCCACCACCAGGTCTTCCCAGCCGCTGGCCACCTTTTGCGCGGCCATGTTCACGGCCTCCAGGCCCGAGGCGCAGAAACGGTTGAGCTGCACGCCACTCGTCGTCCAGGCCCAGCCGGCCTTGAGTGCGGCGGTTTTGGCGATGCATGAGCCTTGCTCACCAATCGGCGTCACGCAGCCCATCACCACGTCGTCCACCGCCGCAGTGTCCAAGTCGTGGCGGGCTTGTAGCTCGCGCAGCACGCCCTCGAGCAGGTTGATGGGCTTGACTTCATGCAGCGAACCGTCTTTCTTGCCTTTGCCGCGCGGGGTGCGGATGGCGTCGAACACATATGCATTGGCCATTGGCGTCTCCTTGTAGGTGTGCTTGTGAGTGTGCTGGCGTGGTGAAAAACACCGTTGACACAGTGTAGCTTTTGCCGCACGATTTGGGCAGTAACCAAGCGCTTGCTTGGTAAAGTGAGTGTCCCGAGAGACAGGTGGTCCCCATGTCATTCCAATCCATTGAAATCACCCGCGAGGGCCACGTCGCCACCCTTTGGCTGAACCGCCCAGCCCAGGCGAACGCCATGGACGCGGCCTTCTGGCGCGAGCTGCCCGAGGCGGCTGCCGCTTTGGCGGACGATCCGTCGGTGCGCTGCATCGTGGTGGCCGGGCGCGGCAAGTACTTCACGGCGGGCATTGACCTAGCCATGCTCGACGGCATGCAGGCCGAGACGCAGCACAGCGACCCGGCGCGTGCCAGCGAAAAGCTGCGCCGGCGCATCATGGTGCTGCAAGACACCTTCACCGCGCTGGAGCGCTGCGAAAAGCCGGTGATTGCCGCCATCCACAACCTGTGCATTGGCGGCGGCATTGACCTCATCACCGCCTGCGACATCCGCTATTGCAGCGCTGACGCGCAGTTCTGCGTGAAAGAGGTCGACGTGGGCTTGGCCGCCGACGTGGGCACCTTGCAGCGCCTGCCGCGAATCGTGGGCGAGGGTGTGGCGCGTGAATGGGCGCTGACGGCGCGCATGGTGAGCGCGGCGGAGGCCAAGGATGCCCGGTTGGTCAACCAAGTGTTCGCCACGCAACAGGCGCTGATGGCCCACGCCATGGAGACGGCCCGCCTGATCGCCAGCAAGTCGCCCATTGCCATCCGCGGCACCAAGCAGGTGCTCAACTACAGCCGCGATCATTCAGTGGCCGAGGGCCTGGCCCAGGTGGCCAACTGGAACGCCTCGGCCCTGATGACGGCCGACATTGCCGAAGGCATTGCGGCGGCCAAGCAGCGCCGAGCGGCGGTGTTTCAAGACTGAGCCCGAGAACCCATGGCGACCTCCTACCAATCCATCTTCAAGCCTGGCCTTTTCTCGGGCCAGACCATCATCGTCACCGGCGGTGGCTCGGGCATTGGCCGTTGCACCGCGCACGAGCTGGCGGCCCTGGGTGCCACGGTGGCCATCGTGGGCCGCAAGCCCGAAAAGCTCGACGCGGTGAAGGCCGAGATCGAGGCCGCGGGCGGGCAGGTCAGCACCCACGTCTGCGACATCCGGGAAGAGGCCCAGGTCAAGGCCACGGTGGAAGCGGTGCTGGCGCAGCATGGCCGCATCGACGGGCTGGTGAACAACGCGGGCGGGCAGTTTCCGTCGCCCCTGGCCGAGATTTCCGCCAAGGGCTGGGACACGGTGGTGCGCAACAACCTGACGGGCGGCTTTTTGTTTGCCCGCGAGTGCTACACCCAGTACATGGGCGAGGCGGCCGACGGCGGCGCGGCCTGCGCCATCGTGAACATGGTGGCCGACATGTGGATGGGCATGCCCGGCATGGCCCACAGCGGCGCGGCGCGGGCGGGGATGCTCAATTTCACTGAAACCGCCGCGCTGGAATGGGGGCCGGTGCGGGTGAACGCGGTGGCCCCGGGCTGGATCGCATCCAGCGGCATAGACCAATACCCACCCGAGATGGGTGAGCTCATCAAGGGCCTGCACAAGAGCGTGCCAGCGCAGCGCCTGGGCACCGAGAGCGAGGTGTCAGCGGCCATCGTGTTCCTGCTGTCGCCTGCGGCGGCCTTCATCTCGGGCAGTTGCCTGCGGGTGGACGGCGCGGCCCCCAACGCCAAGCGGGTGTGGCCCTTTGTGGGCACGGGTGGCAAAACCACGGCGTTCAATGGCTTTCACCTTGCCCGGACGCCCAAAGTGCTCGGTGGCGGCTGATGCCTGTTTTTGAATCGCGGTTGGCGGCCTCAAGCGCTGGCTTTGCCGAGTCGCGCGAGGCCATGCTGGGCCTGTTGGCGCAACTGCGCGGGCTGGAGCAGCGCACCCGCGACACCTCGGCCAAGGCGGCCAAGCGTTTTGCCAAGGCGGGGCGGCTGCTGCCCGCCGAACGCCTGAGCCGCCTGCTGGACGCCGGCACGCCCTGGCTGGAGCTGATGACCCTGGCCGGGTACTGCCAGGACGACGACGACGGCGACCTGCGGACCCACGACACCACGGTCTGCGGTGGTGGCGCAATCGGCGGCATTGGCTACGTGAGCGGGGTGCGTTGCCTGGTTGTCATTGACGATGCTGGCATCGACGCCGGGGCCTTGCAGCCCAAGGGCATCGAGAAGTTCCAGCGCCTGCAGCAGATCGCGCTGGACAACAAGCTGCCCTTCATCCACCTGGTGGAGTCGGCCGGGGCCAACCTGCTGAAGTACCGGGTCGAGCACTTTGTGCTGGGCGGTGCTGGCTTCTACAACCTGGCGCGGCTGTCGGCTGCGGGGCTGCCGGTCATCTCGGTGGTGCATGGCTCCAGCACGGCGGGCGGCGCCTACATGACCGGCCTGGCTGATGTGGTCATCATGGTGCGTGGCCAGGCCAAGGCCTTTCTGGCCGGCCCGCCCTTGCTGAAGGCCGCCACTGGCGAAGTGGCTACCGACGAAGACCTGGGCGGTGCCGACATGCATGCCAGTGTGTCGGGCACGGCGGAGCAGGTGGCCGTGGACGACGCCGAGGCCCTGGCCTTGTGCCGCGAGGTGCTGGCCAAGACGCCATGGGCGGATGCTTTGACAAGGGAGGGACCCGGTCAAGTGCACGGCCCAAGGGATCTGGCGGGCCTGCCCACCGGCCCAGAGCCGTGCTACCCGGCTGAAGAACTGCTGGGCGTCATGCCAGCCAACCCGCGCCAGCCAGTGGACATGCGCGAAGTCATCGCCCGCCTAGTGGACGGCTCGGATTTCCTGGAGTTCAAGGCTGCCTATGGCCCAGCTACCGTGTGCGCCCACGCCCGGCTGATGGGCATGGCGGTGGGGTTTGTCACCAACAATGGCCCGCTGGACCCGGCGGGTGCCTCCAAGGCCACCCACTTCATCCAGCAGTGCTGCCAGACCGGCACACCCATCGTTTACTTGCAGAACACCACCGGCTTTCTGGTGGGCACTGGGCCAGAGCGGGCCGGCATGATCAAGATCGGCTCCAAGATGATCCAGGCGGTGAGCAATGCCACCGTGCCGCAGATCACCATCCACTGTGGCTCCAGCTTTGGCGCGGGCAACTACGGCATGTGTGGCCGAGCCTTCGGGCCGCGCTTTGTGTTCAGCTGGCCCAACGCCAAGACGGCGGTGATGGGGGCCGAACAGGCGGCCACCACCATGGCCATCGTGATGGAAGAGGGCGGCCGGCGCAAGGGCTTCGAGGTGCCGCCCAAGATGCTGGCCGAGCTGAAGGACGAGATCGTCAACGTCTTCGAACGGCAGCAGTCGGCCTTCTACACCTCGGGTCTGGTGCTGGACGACGGCGTCATTGACCCGCGCGACACCCGTGCGGTGCTGGCCATGTGCCTGGACGTGTGTGCCAAGGCCAAGGCCCGCCAGTTGCAGGGCCTGTCGTTTGGCGTAGGCCGCATGTAGCAAACGCGATTCTGGAGAGCGATGATGGAACTCACCCAAGAGCACCGCGAAGTGCGCCGCACCCTGCGCAAGTTCATCGACAACGAGATCAACCCGCATGTCGACGAATGGGAGAAGGCCGAGACCTTCCCCGCGCATGAGCTGTTCAAGAAGATGGGCGGCCTGGGCCTGCTGGGTCTGACCAAACCTACCGAGTACGGCGGCATGGGCCTGGACTACACCTATTCGGTGGTGATGGCCGAAACCCTGGGCCACATTGCCTGTGGCGGCATTCCCATGGCCATTGGGGTGCAGACCGACATGGCCACGCCCGCGCTGGCCCGCTTTGGCTCGGACGAAGTGCGCAAGACCTTCCTCGCCCCGTCGATCAGCGGCGACTACGTGGCCTGCCTGGGGGTCAGCGAGACAGGTGCCGGTTCTGATGTGGCCTCCATCAAGACCACGGCCCGCAAGGACGGTGACGACTACGTCATTTCCGGCGGCAAGATGTGGACCACCAACGGCACCCAGGCCGACTGGATGTGCCTGCTGGCCAACACCAGCGAAGGCGCTGCCCACAAGAACAAGACGCTCATCTGTCTGCCCCTGCGAGAGAACGGCCCCGACAGCCCGCTGCGCAAGGGCATCGAGATCACCCGCAAGATCCGCAAGATCGGCATGATGTCCAGCGACACGGCGCAGTTCTACTTTGACGAGGTGCGGGTGCCCCAGCGCTACCGCATTGGTGAAGAGGGGATGGGCTTCACCTACCAGATGATGCAGTTCCAAGAGGAGCGCCTGTGGGCGGCGGCCAGTGCCATTGAAAGCCTGTCGCGCAACATCCGCGACACCGTGGACTACATCCGCGAGCGCCAGATTTTTGGCCAGTCGGTGCTCGACCACCAGGTGGTGCATTACCGCCTGGCCGAGCTGAAGACCGAGGTGGAATGCCTGCGCGCACTCACCTACCGGGCGGTGGACCTTTACACCCAGGACAAGGACGTGACCGACCTGGCCTCCATGGCCAAGCTCAAGGCGGGCCGCCTGTCGCGCGAAGTCCCCGACGCCTGCCTGCAGTTCTGGGGCGGCATGGGTTTCACCTGGGACAACCCGGTGTCGCGCGCCTACCGCGACGGGCGCCTGGCCTCGATTGGCGGTGGGGCCGACGAGGTGATGCTGGGCATCATCAGCAAGCTCATGGGCATTGCCCCGGCCAAGGCCGGCAAGCCCAGGGCCTGAGCCCTTGATCCGCGCCATCCCGGGAGCCTGCCCATGAGTGAACCTGCCCTGCTGGTGGAGGCGCGCGGCGCCTTCCTGCATGTCACCTTCAACCGGCCGCACAGCCGCAACGCGCTGACCGACGAGATGGTGGAGGGCCTGGCCGCCGCAGTCGACCAGGCCGCAGCTAGCCCGCAGCTTCGGGCCTTGGTGATTCAAGGGTCCGGCGCACCCGGAAAGCGCAGCTTCAGCGCCGGGGGCGACTTCAGCGGCTTCAAGGCCCTGATGGCACAGGCCCCGCCGGATGGCCAGGCGGGCACGGCCCAAGACCCGATTGCGGTGTTCAACCGCCGCTTCGGGGCCATGCTCCAGAAGCTGGCCGCCTGCCCGGTGGCCACCGTGGCGGTGGTGGAGGGTGCGGCCATGGGGGGCGGCCTGGGCATTGCCGCCACCTGCGACTTCGTGCTGGCGGCGCACGACGCACAGTTCGCCATGCCCGAGGTGACGCTGGGCCTGCCGCCGGCGCAGATCGCGCCCTTTGTGGCCCGCCGCCTGGGCGAAGGCCCAGCCCTGCGCCTGATGCTGACCGGGCGCAAGATCAACGGCGACGACGCGGCGCAACTGGGCCTGGTGGATCTGCTCACCGACGACCTGGAAGACACCGACCAGGACCACACGGCTGCCTTGGCGCTGCTGCTGGACGGCCTGTGCAAGCAGCTCATGCGTGCCGAGCCCGCCGCCCTGCGGGCCACCAAGGCCATCCTGACCAAGGGGCGCGAAGCGCCTTTGGCCGGCACGTTGGACTTTGCCGCCACCCACTTTGCGCTGGCCCTGCGCAGCGGTGCGGCGGCTGAAGGCATGGCCGCTGTGGCGGCAAAGCGCTCACCGGGCTGGGCGTCGGGCGCATGACGGGCGCCCCCATGAGGCCGATCACCACCTTGCTGGTGGCCAACCGGGGCGAGATCGCCATGCGCATTGCCCGCACCGCACGGGCCATGGGCATCCGCACCGTGGCGGTGGCGTCTGACGCCGATGTCAACGCGCCGCACACCCGTGCGGCGGAAGGCGGCTGCGACGAGGTGGTGCCGATTGGCGGCGAACGCCCGGCCGACTCCTACCTGCAGGCGGCAAAGCTCCTGGCTGCCGCCCAGCAGGCCGGGGCCGACGCCATTCACCCGGGCTATGGCTTCCTGAGCGAGAACGCAGCCTTTGCGCAGGCGGTGATGGACGCTGGGCTCACCTGGGTGGGGCCGCCCCCTGCGGCCATGGCCGCCATGGGCGACAAGGCGGCCGCCCGAACGGCTGCGGCGAAGCTGGGGGTGCCTGTGGTGCCCGGCTACGACGGCGATGACCAGAGCGACGCGCTCTTTACACGCGAGGCCGAGCGCATCGGCTACCCGGTGATGATCAAGGCCAGCGCTGGCGGGGGTGGGCGCGGCATGCGCCTGGTGCAGCACGCGGCCGAGCTGCCGGGCCTGTTGGCGGCTGCGCGGCGCGAGGCCCAGGCCGCCTTTGGCAACCCAAGGCTCATCCTTGAGCGGGCGGTGCAACGGCCACGGCATGTGGAAATCCAGGTGTTTGCCGATGCGCATGGCCACGTGATGCACCTGGGCGAGCGCGACTGCTCGGTGCAGCGTCGCCACCAGAAGCTGGTGGAGGAGGCGCCCAGCCCTGCCGTCAGCCCGGCCCTTCGCCGGGCCATGGGCGAGCAGGCGCTGGCCTTGTGCCGGGCCATTGGCTACCAGGGTGCGGGCACGATGGAGTTTCTGCTGACGCCTGAAGGTGAGTTCTTCTTCATGGAGATGAACACCCGCCTGCAGGTGGAGCACCCAGTCACCGAGGCCCTGCTGGGCGTGGACCTGGTGTCCTGGCAGCTACGCGTGGCCATGGGCGCGACCTTGGCCCAGGTGAGTGGCATGACGCAGGACGAGGCCTTGCGGCGCTACGAGTCGGGCGGGCACGCGATCGAGGTGCGGCTGTGCGCCGAAGACCCGGTGCGCGACTATCTGCCCCAGTCGGGCACGGTGCACACCTGGGCGGTGGCCAGCGGTGTGCGCACCGACCATGCGCTGCGCAGCGGCCTGCGGATATCGCCCTTCTACGACTCGATGCTGGCCAAGGTGGTGGCCCATGCCCCCACCCGCGCCCAGGCAGTGCACAGCCTGGCCAGTGCGCTGGATCGCACGGTGTTGCTGGGCCTGCCCAGCAACCGCGGTTTCCTGGCCCAGGTGCTGCGCCATCCGGTGTTTGCCAGCGGGCAGGGCGTGAGCACCGGCTTCCTGGCCGAGCACTTTGCAGACGCGGCTGCCCGTCAGGTGGCCCTGCCTGCAACGGCCTTGCCGCAGGTGGCGCGGCGTGTGGCCCACGAGGCGCCGACTGCCATGCCCCCAGCCTGGCGTGGGCTGCTGCCCCAGCGGCAGCGCACGGTGGTCATTGACACGGGCGAGGGCGTGCAGGAACTGCGAGTCGAAGGGGCAGGTGCTGCCGCTGCCGCAGACGCCGACCCGGGCATCGTGCTGGCCTGGCAGGCCGACGCACTGGGGCCGCTGCTGTACGTGCAGGCGGGTGGGGCCAATGCCACCTGGCGCGACGTGAGCCTGAAGGGCCGGCCTTCGGCCGAGGCGGTGGCTGCGGCGCAGGCCCAGGTGCGCGCCCCCATGCATGGCCGCCTGATCAAGCTGAACGCCCAGCCCGGCGATGCGGTGACCCAGGGGCAGGTGCTGGCTGTGCTGGAGGCCATGAAGATGGAACACCAGTTGCTGGCTGCCCGCGACGGTGTGCTGAAGGCCGCGCACGCCAGTGAAGGGGCGCAAGTGGCGGCCAACGCTTTGCTGCTGGAGCTCGAGTGACCTCACTGCCATCTGCCAACGGCTTCACCGCCGACCACGACAGCCTTCGCCGCAGTGTGCGGCAGTTTGTGGACCGCGAGGTTGCGCCGCATGTGAACGGCTGGGACGAGGCGGGCACCTTCCCCCGCGAGCTCTACACACGGGTGGCAGAGCTGGGGCTGCTGGGCCTGGGCTACCCCGAGGACCTGGGCGGCACCGAGGCGGACTTGTTCATGCGTCTGGTGGTGACCCAGGAGTTCGCCCGCACCGGTGCTGGGGGGCTGTGCGCCAGCCTGTTCTCGCACAACATTGGCCTGCCGCCCGTGGTGGCCAAGGGGTCGGCTGAGCTGCAGCAGTGGGTGGTGCCGCCGGTGCTGCGCGGCGAGCGCATCAGTGCCCTGGCCATCACCGAGCCAGGGGGCGGGTCGGACGTAGCCGCCATCCGCACCACCGCCGTGCGCGACGGCGCAGACTATGTGGTGACGGGTGAGAAGGTGTTCATCACCTCCGGCATGCGGGCCGACGTGATCACGCTGGCGGTGCGCACCGACCCGGCCAACAAGGGCGCGGGGGGCGTGAGCCTGCTGCTGGTGGAGGTGCCGCCTGAAGGCCTGCCTGGCCTGAGCCGCAGCGAACTCAAGAAGACCGGCTGGTGGATGAGCGACACGGCTCACCTGCGCTTTGACGGGGTGCGGGTGCCTGCGGCCAACCTGATCGGGCAAGAGGGCAAGGGCTTTCGCGCCATCATGGAGAACTTCAATGGCGAGCGCCTGATGATGTCGGCGCTGGCCACGGCCTTCGCGCAGGTGTGCGTGGACGAGGCGCTGGACTGGGCGCGACAGCGGCAGACCTTTGGTGCCCCGCTGATCGAGCGCCAGGTCATCCGTCACAAGCTGGTCGACATGCAGATGCGGGTGAACGCCAGCCAAGCGTGGCTCATGGGCTTGTGTCAGCGCATCGAGGCCGGGGATGTGAGCCCCGGCCTGGTGGCCGACCTGTGCATGCTCAAGAACCACAGCACCCAGGCCATGCAGTTCTGCGCCGACCAGGCGGTCCAGATCCTGGGGGGCATGGGCTTCATGCGCGGCACCAAGGCCGAACGCATCTATCGCGAGGTGAAGGTCATGATGATCGGCGGCGGCGCCGAGGAGATCATGAAGGAGCTGGCCGCGCGGCAACTGGGCTTCTGAGCCCTGCTCACCCGGGGGTGCCGCCGCCCGGCGGGCCTGGCATGAAAAAAGCCACCCGAAGGTGGCTTTGTGGTGGACGCTGGGGCTTGGCCTCAGGCCTTGCCGAAGTACTCGGAGATCACCTTCCACTTGCCGTTCTCGATGACCGACAGGCGCGACAGGTCGCTGCCCAGGCGCTTGGTGGGGCCGAACTTCATGGGCGGGCCGCCAAAGATGTCGGCCGGCGCGCTGAAGGTGTCGAGTGCCTTGAGGAAGGTGTCGACTGTCAGGTTCTGGCCGGCCTTGCGGGCGATGGCGATGAAGTGGTCGGCGATGACGTAGCCGTAGCCGGAGAACACGGTGGGGTCCTCGTTGAACTTGGTCTTGTACTTGTTGGCCCAGAAGCGCACCTGCTGTGACGCGTCGTCCAGGTAGGGGTTCTGCAGGGTCATGGTGGCGATCAGGCCGTTCATGGCCGGGCCACCCAGGCGGTGGATCAGGTCGGTGTAGGCGGCACTGGAGCCGAGGAACACCGGGTTGAAGGCGTTGCGGCGCGATTCGCCGATGGTGCCGATGGTCTCGCGGATGATGGTGCCCAGCACGACCATGTCGCAGTTGGCGGCCTTCAGGCGAGCCACCTGGCTGGAGAAGTCGGTGGCACCGCGCTTGTACGAAGTCTTCTCCACCAGTTCCATGTTCATGGTCTTCAGGCCAGCCTCGGCCCCGCGCATCACTTCAAGGCCGAACTCGTCGTCCTGGTGGATGATGCCCACGCGCCTGAGGTTGCGTTCCTTCGCAATGCGCGGCACGGCGATGTTCATCTGCTCAAAGTAGGTGGAGAAGCCAGCCACCTTCAGGCGGTGGAAGGGCTCGTACATCTCACGCGCCGCCGTGACCGGCATGAAGTTGATGACGTTCTTCTCGGCCTGCACCGGGAAGGCCGCGTTGTTCTGGGCGGTGCCCAGGTGGGCCACCATGGCGAAGATCTTGTCCTGGTTCACCAGCTTCTGGGCCAGCAGCACCGCCTGGCGCGGGTCGTACTTGCTGTCCTCGAACAGGATCTTGATCTTGCGGCCATTGATGCCGCCCTGTTCATTCAGTTCGTCAATGCGAAGCTGCAGGCCCAGGCGGGTCTGCTTGCCAAAGGCGGCAATCGGGCCCGACAGGTCCTGGATGGAGCCAATGACGATTTCGTTCTTGCTGACGCCCTGGGTGGCCTGGGCCAGGGCAATGCTGGGGACGACCGCTGCGGAGCCCGCAAGGCCAGTGGCTTGAAGAAGGGAACGGCGTTTCATGTCAGTCTCCTGGGTTGAACAACAACAAAAACCAAGCTATGCGGCAGCGCCTCGATACATCGACTCGATCATCTCGGCGTACTTCTTCTGCACGAAGCTGCGTTTGAGCTTCATGGTGGGAGTGAGTTCCTCGTCTTCGGCGGTGAGCTGGGTGTCGATCAGGCGGAAGGCCTTGATCTGCTCGACGCGGGCGAACTTCTTGTTCACCCGGTCGATCTCGCCCTGGATCAGGTCTTGCACCTCGCGTGCACGGGTGAGGCTGGCGTAGTTGGAGAAGGGCACGTCGTGGTCCTGCGCAAACTTCTCCACGTTCTCCTGGTCGATCATGATCAGCACCGTCAGGTAGGCGCGCTTGTCGCCAATGACCACGGCGTCGGTGATGTAGGGCGAGAACTTGAGCTCGTTCTCCAGCTCGCTGGGCGTGATGTTCTTGCCCCCCGCGGTGATGATGATGTCCTTCATCCGGTCGGTGATGCGGAAGAAGCCGTCACCGTCCACGGTGCCGACGTCGCCGGTGTGCAGCCAGCCCTCGGCGTCAATCGTCTCGCGCGTCTTCTCGGGCTGGTTCAGGTAGCCCATGAACACATTGCGCCCGCGGATCAGCAGTTCCTGGGTGCTGGGGTCGAGCTTCACCTCGTTGAAGGGGCAGGCTGGGCCGATAGAGCCAGGCTTGATGAGCCCCGGCAGCATGGCGGTGGAGGCGCCGCAGCTCTCCGTCTGGCCCCACACCTCCAGCATGGGCACGCCCAGGGCCAGGTACCAGCGCACCAGGTCGGGCGAGATGGGCGCGGCCCCGGTGATCAGCAGGCGGGCGCGGTGGATGCCGATCATCTTGCGCACGTTGTTCAGCGCCAGCCAGCGGGCCAGGGTGAACTGGGCCTTCAGGGCCCCTGACACCGGCTTGCCGGCCATCACCTGCTCGGCCACCCGCTGCCCGACGCCAATGGCCCACTGGTAGGTGAGCTGCTGCAGCTTGCCGGCCTCGGACAAGCCGATCAGCACCGCCGAATAGAACTTCTCCCAAACCCGGGGCACGGCGGTGAACACGGTGGGTGCGATCTCGCGCACGTTCTCGGGCACCGTGTCGGGGTTCTCCACGAAATTGAGCACGCAGCCGGTGTACACGGCCAGGAAGCTGCCCCCAACCCGCTCGGCCACGTGGCACAGCGGCAGGAAGCACATGCGTTCATCCGCCTCGCCCTGGAAGATGACCTGTACCGACCCACGCACGGTGTAGACCAGACCGCCGTGGTTGTGCATGGCACCTTTGGGCTTGCCCGTGGTGCCCGAGGTGTAGATGAGGATCGCCAGGTCGTCAGGCCCCCGGCTTTTGACCGCCGCATCGAATGCGCCGGGATGGGCGGTGTCAAAGGCCTTGCCCTCGGCGCGCAGATCCGCCAGGCTGGTGACCATGGGGTCGTCAAAGCGGGTCAGCCCTTCCATGTCGAACACCACGATCTTGCGCAGCAGCGGCAGCTCGCCTCGCACCTCGAGGGCCTTGTCGAGCTGCTCCTCGTCTTCGACGAAGAGTACCGTGGTGGCTGAATCAGCGCACAGGTAGTGCACCTGGCTGGCGGCATCGGTCGGGTAGATGCCATTGGACACACCACCGGCTGACAGCACGCCAAAGTCAGCCAGCATCCACTCGACGTTGGTGTTGGACAGGATGGAGGCCGTGTCACCCGGCTTGAAGCCCAGGGCCAGTAGCCCGCAGGCCACCTCACGCACCGCCTCGCCGGTCTGGCGCCAGGTCCAGCTTTGCCAGATGCCGAGGTCCTTCTCGCGCAGGAAGACCTTGTCGCCACGCTTGGTCACGCCGTTCCAGAACAGCTCGGTCATGGTCTCGCCCGGCAGCAGGCTGCCCTGCGCGGGCTTGAGCTGGTCGACGTTCCAGAGTCCGCTCATGCGCTCATCTCCACGTCTTCTTCTTCTTCCAGCGGCGTTCGCCCCGGGCGCCTTCTTCCTTCTGGCCCAGGTAGAACTCGCGGATGTCTTCCTTCTCGCGAAGGCGCTCGCAGCTGTCTTCCATCACGATGCGGCCGTTCTCCAGCACATAGCCGTGGTCGGCCGCGTTGAGGGCCATGTTGGCGTTCTGCTCCACCAGCAGCATGGTGGTGCCACGCTCGCGGTTGATGCGCACCACGATCTCGAAGATCTCCTTGGTGAGCTTGGGGCTCAGGCCCAGGCTGGGCTCGTCCAGCAGCATCAGCTTGGGGTTGGCCATCAGGGCCCGGCTGATGGCGAGCATCTGCTGCTGGCCCCCAGACAGCAGGCCGGCGTCTTGCGTGGCACGCTCCTTGAGGATGGGGAAATAGCCGTACACCGCCTCGATGTCGCGGGCCACCTGGTCGCGGTCGCGCCGGGTGTAGGTGCCCATCAGCAGGTTGTCGCGCACCGACAGCAGGGGGAAGACCTCGCGGCCTTCCGGCACGTGGCTCAGGCCCTTGCGAACGATCAGCGCCGGGTCGAGGCCGGTGATGTTTTCGCTGTCGAACTGGATGGTGCCCTTGCGCGGGTCGATGATGCCGCTGATGGTCTTGAGCACCGTGGTCTTGCCAGCGCCGTTGGAGCCCAGCACGGTGCTTATTTCGCCGCGGCGCACCTTGAGGCTGACACCCCGGATGGCCTTGATGGGGCCATACGCGCTCTCCACGTTGTTGAGCTGCAGGATGATGTCTTCCGTCGGGCTCATGAGGCCGCCCCCTCCGCCGCTTTCGGGCGGCGCAACGACGACACGTCTTCTGCGGTGCCCAGGTAGGCCTCGATCACGCCAGGGTGCGACTGCACCTCGGCTGGCGTGCCGATGGCCAGCAACTGGCCCTGGTTCATGGCCAGCACCCGGTCCGATACCTTGCTCACCAGGCTCATGTCGTGCTCGACCATCAGCACGGTGATGCCCAGCTCCTGCACGATGTCCTGGATCCAGAAGACCATGTCACCGGTTTCCTCCGGGTTCAGGCCCGAGGAGGGTTCGTCCAGCAGCAGCAGCTTGGGGCTGGTGCACAAGGCACGCGCCATTTCGACCACCTTGCGCACGCCGTAGGGCAGGCCCGCCACCATGGAATCGCGGTGCTTCTGCAGGTCGAGGAAGTCGATCACCTCCTCGGCCTTCTCGCGGGTGGCCAGCTCGGCCTTGCGCACCGACGGCGTGAAGCACATGTCGCTGAGGAAGCTGGTGGCGCGGTGGACATGGCGGCCGATCAGCAGGTTCTGCAGCACGGTGGCGTGCTCGAACAGCTCGATGT
>CAZRRW010000002.1:0-32218 GCA_964602505.1 uncultured Burkholderiaceae bacterium | reverse complement strand
AAATTTGGACGTGAATGCTGCTAAAAATGGCTCAAGATTGGAAATGAATCAACAGGAAGGGCTTTGGCACTCAGTGCCTGTCGGTATCCGACTGCCCGGAGCACAGGGGGCTCCACTCTAGCGAGGACGGTGTGAGCCCTGCTTGGATGTGACGTCTTGCGACCTATTGCTGCGTTGTTTTGAGAGACGAGCTATCTCTTCAGCAGGTTTTTACACCAGTACGGCGCTGCGTAAACAGATGGGTGTTGTACTTTTTCAACAGATGCCAGTCTGGATCTTCGGACGTGTCCCACCTCACCGGGAACGAGCCGTGACGTTTGGCAAGTTTCCTGGATTCGGCAGTTTGGGCTTAGGAGACTACGGGTGAATGCTCAGTCGGCGGGCATGCCTTCCAGTCGTTGGGCAGCACTTTGCAGCCCGCCCAGAACTTTATCGGCTACCTCCTGCGAGAAGCCGATAGGCAATTCCCGCTGCACCTGCTCGATGGCGGCTGGGGTACGCGTGGTCAGCTCTTGAATCAAAGCTTCTGCGCTTTCCCCGTAGCCGTATCGTTTGGCCGTACTGTTGAAGTGCCTTCGCTGGATCGTATCGGCCTCGTAGTGTCGGTTTTTCCCTACCAAGGCCATCGCCAGCTTGAGTTCGCGTGGTGCCCATTGGTTCGGTCCGTCGCCCATCACGGGATATGCCGACATGATGTCGTACAGCGGCGTAAGGCGGTAGCGGCCGGCGGTCATCAGGTGGATGCTGAAGTTCTTGGCATGTCCATCTGGTGCTCGCAGCATCCAGAACAGCACTTGAGAGGCCATCAAGGTCCGCAGATCCTGTTCGGCGTTGATGGATTGCTGCAGCAGCGTGAACATCGCGTCCAGTCCGGGACCACCTTCGGCCTCATATTTCATCAGGGGCGAGGTTCCAGTGGCCTGGCAGAAGTCTTCCTGCACTAGCCGCAAAAGTCGCGAGCCGTCGGAAGATACCGTTCGGTCAAAGCGCTCGACCACCAACACCCGCTGCTTCCCGAAAGAAGCAATTTCCGCTTTGGGCACGCTCAGTCCGTAGGCCGCGAGCAAGCGCAGGCACAGCCATTCGTTGTCGACCGATGTGCTGAAGTCGGCCCGTCGACCACCCACCAGCCCAAGCGGCATTTTGAAAATGTGCGTCGTAGGTGTCACGCCGCGTGGCTTGAGCCAGCGGCCCTTCCAATGCAGGAATGCGTGTTTTTCTTGCGCACCCGCCAGTGAGATGCGGAAGTCATCGTCGGCGTCGCTCGCCGTTCCAAAGCCCTCGGGTGCCACGACCTTGAGCAGGTGACGCTCGATGGCCACGTCGTCCACCTCGATACCTTCGACTCGGTCATAGCCTTCTGGCTCGACCCCCTCGGGTAAGAACTGCAGGGCACCAACGCAATCTCGGCCGACGGCCCGCAGCAGCTCGAACGGCTCGACCGAGCCGATCCTGAACCGCTGAGCCACTCGGCGGCGAATGGTTGGGCTATCGGGCAGAAGGTTGTCGAAGTAGTGCTCGACCGCAGGCCCTCTCAGTGGCTCTTGCCTCAGATTGAAGGGCAATGACAACGACAGAGGACGGCCCAAGCCCGACGCCCGCCATGTGGGGTCGTATTGCAGCTCCATGTCCCCGCGACCCGTGACGCTCCAACGTCCGACGTAGGTGCCGTTGGCCCACAAGGCTAGCGTTTCGGTTTTGGAGCGACGTCCCATGTCACCACTCAGTCAGCGCGTTCGCCTGAGCGCTTGCCTTGGTGGAGTCTGGCGATCTGGGTGAGCGCTCTGCGATACACAGCTCCAGCCCCACCGCCGCACACCAGGTCAAAAGCTGCTTGACGCTGATCTGGTCAGCGTGCCCCTCTAGGTGAGACACCCGGTTTTGACTCAATCCAAGTCGCGCACCGACCTCAGCCTGACTCAGTCCGCGTTGTTTGCGAGCGGTGCGCAGTAGCTGGGCGAGTTGGTTGGCTGTAAGCAGAGGGTGAATCGGGAGAGGATGCATGGCGAATCCGAAAAACGGATATTCTTATTTTATCTGATTAACAGATTAATTGCAATTATCCGAATATCGGATGTAATCTATTGGCCAGTCGCTTAAGCCGCTAGAGCAACAAGGAAAGTCTGTCGTGCCTTTTCCCTTTGAGCGTTCGCCCTGAAAAGAATGGTTCCGTCTTCACATGAGCCCGCTAGGCCCGCTCCCTCAGGATATGCCGAGAACTATCCATTTGCCCCTTCACCCGACCGCTCGCAGGCGCTACAGCACAAAGCTGCCTCGACGAACGCCGCACCCACGGCTGGGTGGTTTGTCCCTGCGAGCCCTTCAGGATTCGAACCGCTTGGCCCATCCGTTGACGATTGGTCCCCACTGTTTCAGGACCTTCGAACTGGTCGATTGAAACCGCAGTTGTCGCCATTTGTTGTTCTGTGGCTTGTGAGCACCTTCCGGGCGGCGACAAACCCAATAGAAAGTCGTCCACAAATCAACGACTTACGCCGATAGGGCACAATCCTCAATCGAAAGGTGCGATTGGCAACGACTTTTTTTCGGGGTCTCCGAAGCCAAGGGTCGTGGGTTCGATCCCCGCCAGCCGCGCCAAGCACCGCCCCCTAAAATTGCGGGGCTTTCCCAGAAATTTCCCCGGTAGTTTGAGCATGACCGAGCCCGCAATCCACCATGACCAGTCCGTCCTTGAGCGTCATCAGGGGCCTATTCGCAACCCCGGCCAACTTGTGGCGGTGGTGATCGCATCGTTCATCATCCCCGTGGTGCTGATCATCGCGCTGGTCAACTACGTGGGCTCCAACGCCAAACCGGCTGCAGGCTCTGACGCCTTCAGCGCCGAGGCCGTGGCCGCACGCCTGGCCCCGGTGGGCAAGCTGGACCTGAAAGACCCCGACGCACCCCGCGTGCTGAAGACCGGCGAAGAGGTCTACAAGGCGCAGTGCACGGCCTGCCACGCCGCTGGTGCCGCCGGTGCCCCCAAGACAGGTGACGCGGCCGCATGGGCCCCCCGCCTGAAGCTGGGTTACGACAAGCTGCTGGTGAGCGCCCTCAAGGGCAAGGGCACCATGGGTGCACAAGGCGGTGGCGACTTCAGCGACACTGAGATCGGCCGCGCGGTGGTGTACCTGGCCAATAAGGCGGGTGGCAAGTTCAAGGAACCCGAAGCCCCCGTGCCCAAGACGGCGGCTGCCGATGGCAAGGCGGGCGCAAAGGCCGAACCCGCCAAGAAGTAAGCCCCTCGCAGCACCCACGCCAAAGCCCACCCCGGTGGGCTTTTTTCATGGGGCGGCGCGTGGCACGGGCGCTGCGCCCTGGGCCGTGGCGGCGCGGCGTGCCGCCGGGCTGCGCACATACCCGAAGCGGCCCGGCAGTTCGGCCGTGGGCACCTCCATCGGCACCCACAGGCCCTGCTCAATGGCGTCGGCTGCATGCCCCATGTCGAGGGTGTGCACCAGGCCAAAACCCAGCGCACAGTCCAGGTAGACGCGGCCTTGCTCGTCCACCACGCAGCGCTGCGGCAAGGTGGCCTCGCCCGTGTGCGCCGTCACTGCAAAGTCGGGGGCCACCCGCCAGATGTAGGGGGTGGCCAGCAGTTCCACATACACCCGCTGGGGGCCGTTCTGAAAGAACCACTGCCCCTCGGCGTCGCAGGTGTAGTTGCGGTGGATGAAGGCGATCAGCTTGTCATGGGCGAGCAGACTGCCGCGGGCGCGGCGGTCTGCCTGTGGGCCAAAGCCAGCGGCAAAGCTGCCGAGGGCCTGCACCCGGTCGTCGCGCATCCACCAGCCGCCGCGTGCGTCCAGCCCCAGCCAGCCGCAGCAGTGCGGCACGTTGGGCCACTTGGCCAGCGCCTTGACAACCAGGTCATCCATGCGCGGCTGCCATGCTGGCCTGCTGGGCTAACCCGGCCCCGGCCGGCAGCGGCACCGCGGTGGCCTGCGCCATCCATGGGCCCACCGCCAGCGGCAAGGCCATCACGTCGCCGGGCAGGCCGCCCTGCGCAAAGCCCACATGCCCGCCGTGCGGGGGCTGCCACAGCGTGACGTGCGGCCCCACCTCGTGCGCGCCAGGCAGGCTGGCCGCTGGCACGAAGGGGTCGTTGCGGGCGTTGACCACCAGGGCCGGGATGCGGATGCGCGCCAGATGCGGCTTGGCGGAGGCGCGGGCCCAGTAGTCGCGCGTGTCCCGAAAGCCATGCAAGGGCGCGGTGAACACGTTGTCAAACTCAAACAGGTCGCGCGCAGCGGCCAGGCGCGCACGGTCAAACAGGCCGGGGTGCTGCTGCAGCTTGCGCAGGGCCTTGGGCTTCATGGTCCGCAGGAACATGCGGGTGTAGACCTGCCGGTTGAAGCCCCGCGAAATGGCGGCGCCCCCTGCGGCCAGGTCGATGGGGGAAGAGCAGGCCGCCACAGCCGCCGCCGTGCGCGACGCGCTGTCACCCGCCTCCTGCGCCCAGCGCAGCAAGGCGTTGCCGCCCAGCGAAATGCCCACCGCCATCACCGGCTGATCACCCGCCAGTGACTTGATTCGCCGCAGGATCCAGCCGATCTCCTCGAAGTCGCCCGAGTGGTAGGCGCGCGGGGCCAGGTTCAGCTCGCCCGAGCAGCCGCGAAAGTGGGGCACCACGTAGTGCAGCCCCTGGGCCGCCGCCCAGCGCGCAAAGGCCAGGGCGTAGTGGCTTTGTGACGAGCCCTCCAGGCCATGAAACAGCACCAGCCAGGGCCGCGCGCCCAGGTGCGGCTGGCTGAAGTCCACATCGACAAAGTCCCCGTCGGGCGTGGCCCAGCGCTCGCGCCGGTAGTGCACCGGGATGGGCCGGCCCGGCAAATGCCGCCGCGACAGCAGGGCAGGCCAGATGGTCTGCGCATTGCCGCCCGGCAACCACCAGGGTGATCGATAGCCGTGCATCGACAGGCCCCCGCCGCCGCCGCTTCAGTGAATGGTCATGCCCGCCGCCGCCTGAAGCTCGGCGGGCGTGCCCGGGCTGGCGTGGTGGGCCACCATGCGCCAGCCCTGGGCCGTCTTCAGGTAGACGTTGGTGGCCACCACATAGGCCTCCTGCGGGCCCTCATTGGTGAGCACCTGCACCCGCTCCAGCACCGAATGGATGGCCGCACCCAGGGTGTGCACCTGCTTCATGGCCTCGGGTGTGGCCTGCACCGTGCCGTGGGTGAACATCTCGCCAAAGCTGGCCCGGATGGCCCCGGCCCCCACCAGGCGCGGCCCGCCAGGGTGCACGCAGGTGATGTCTTCCTCGTCGGCCCAGCAGGCCATCAGCGCGTCGATGTCACCCTTGCGCAGCGCGTCGTAGAAGGCAGCTTCCACGTCCTCCACCGAGGCCAAGGTCACGGCGGGGGGCGGCTTGCGGCTGGCGCGAGGCATGGCGGGCAGACGGGGGTGAGGCGGCCAGCGGCGCGTCAGCGGAACACCACCGTGCGGTGGCCGTTCATCAGCACACGCTGCTCGCAATGCCAGCGCACCGCGCGGGCCAGGGTGACGCACTCCACGTCGCGGCCCACGGCGGTCAGGTTCTCCGGGGTCATGGTGTGGTCTACCCGCTCGACACCCTGCTCGATGATCGGGCCTTCGTCCAGGTCGGCCGTCACGTAGTGGGCGGTGGCGCCAATCAGCTTCACGCCCCGGTCGTGGGCCTGGTAGTAGGGCTTGGCGCCCTTGAAGCTGGGCAGAAAGCTGTGGTGGATGTTGATGGCACGGCCCGAGAGAAACTGGCAGAACTCGGGCGACAGGATCTGCATGTAGCGCGCCAGCACCACCAGGCCCACGCCGTGTTCGGCCACCAGCGCCTCCACCTGCTGCTCCTGCGCGCGCTTGGCCTCGGGCGTGGCGCCGGCCGCCAGCGGCAGGTGGTGAAAGGGCACGCCATAGCTCTGCGCCAGGCTTGCAAAGTCGGGATGGTTGGAGACGATGGCCGGGATGTCGATGGGCAGCTGGCCCGACTTCCAGCGGAACAACAGGTCATTGAGGCAATGGCCAAACTTGCTCACCATCAGCAGCACCTTGGTGCGTTGGGCCGCCGGCGTCAGGCCGATGCGCATGCCGAACTGGGCACGCACGTTTTCAAACAGCAGGGCCAGCTTGTCGGCGCTGGCCAGGTGGGGTGGGGCCTCAAAGTGCACCCGCATGAAGAACAGGCCGGTGGCGTCCGGGCTTTGCACGTCGCCAAACTGCTGCGAGTCGATGATGTTGCAACCCGCCTGGAACAGCAGGCCGGACACGCTGTGCACGATGCCCTTGGCATCTTGGCACGACAGGGTGAGGATGAATTCGCGGTCAGCAGCAGGCAGAGGCATCGCGGAAATATAGTCGTGCCCCATTGCCTTCGCTGGCCCCTTGCTGGAGACCCCACCCCATGACCCGCCTGCTTTGCTTTGCCGGTAGCGCCCGCACCGGTTCGTATTCACGCCAGTTGGCCAGCGCCGCCGCCCAGACGGGCCGCGACCTCGGGGCCAGCGTCACCCTGCTGGAGCTGGCCGAGCTGGGCCTGCCCCTGTTCAGCCAGGATCTGGAGGCCGCCCAGGGCCTGCCCGAAGGCGCCCAGCGCCTGAAGCGGCTGATGTTTGAGCATGACGCGTGGGTGGTGGTGACGCCCGAGTACAACGGCATGACCACGCCGCTGTTGAAGAACGCCATCGACTGGGCTACCCGCCCCGGCCCGCAAATGGGCGACGAATGGAAGGTGGGCACGCGCCCCTTTGCGGGCAAGGTGGTGGGGCTGATGTCCGCATCGGCGGGACCCATGGGCGGCATCACGGCCCTGGCCACCCTGCGCCCCCTGTTCAGCCGCCTGGGCTGCTGGGTGACGCCCGCGCAGTACGCGCTGGGCGGCGCTGACAAGGCCTTTGACCCCAGCGGCGCGCTGGCCGACGCCAAGCAAGCTGCGGTCGCCCGGCAAGTGGTGGAACAGGCGCTGAAGGGCGCACGCAAACTGAACGCCCCTGACTGAACTCGCCTAGGTGAGCGCACCCCGCTGACCGCCCCAGCCTCTGAAGGAGCCGCCATGACCGTGACCGTCCACTCCGTTGAGCATGGCAAGCCGCGCCAGGTGCTGCAGTTTGACGACGGCCGCTCCGTCTTTGACTGGTATGCCGACCTGGGCGCCGCAGACGGCGGCGGCACCGCCCCCACCCCGCACGAGCTGTTTGACGGCGCGCTAGGGGCCTGCAAGGCCCTGACGGCCCTGTGGTGGGCCCGCCGCCAAGGCGTGCCGCTGGCGCATGTGAAGGTGACGGTGAACCGCGACGACTCGCAAGAGCGCCAGGGCGTCTACAAGCTCAGCACCACCCTGGCGTTTGAGGGCGAGGGGCTGACCGACGAACACCGCGCCCAACTGTTGGCCGTGGCCGAGAAGTGCCCCATCCACAAGCTGATGACCCGCACCGAGGTGCAGGTGACCATCGCGCTGGCGGTGGGCACCTAAGGGCGCCTGCACTGCCCCCGCCAGCATTCATGCGCCTTGCGGCAGCTTTTGGGCCTGCAGGCCAATGAATACGGGCGGGTTGGGTGTGTCGCCTCGCGCACAAAAACACCGCTTGGAGCGCCAGCGCGGTGTCCGGGCCTCCGCCTCCGGGCATACCGGAAAGTTGTCGGCCCGGAACACCCCGCCGCCACTTGAGACACAAGAGCCCTAGAAACGAATTCGGGATCGGGGAGCGCTCGGCTGCCAGTTCACAGCCGCCCGGTTGCTGCGGATGGCGGGGTGACAACTTCCTGGTATGTCCAGAGGCGGAGCCCCGCCGACACAGTGATCGGGTGGCGTGGGAAGACAGATAACCGAACGAGCCTTAGCCAGTATCAATATGCCTTGTGGCAGCCTTCCGATTTGCTACGCACCGCTAGAAATGCAGTTTGCAGCTAGCGCTGTTGCATACGATGAGGTACTGATCCCCCGCTTCGAGCAGGTGAAACCCCCGCCGCTTAACCTCGTCGGCAAGTGCTTGAAAGCTCGCAAAGCGTTTGACATCGTCAACACGTCTGCGAACTACGCCACCGTTCTTCGCTGCGTTAGCGGAAAAGATGTTTCTGATGTAGCTGTAAGGGGTCATGGATTCTCCTGTTTCATAAAAGCAGAAAGTTTCTAGACGCGAACAAAAACTCTCCGCGTGGCGTCATTGCGACCCACTACCGGCGAATCAGTCAAGTGGGGAATCCGGGCACTGGCGTGATGTAAACGCCACCCCAGCAAACCTCAGCGCCGCCTCTGCCTCAAGTAAGCGTCTCTCAGTTCTGCCGTCTCAGCATCTGCCATCGCGGTGGCGGTGGCTGCCGCCTCCTGCGCCCCGTCGTTCAAGGGCACCGCTGCGGCCAGGCTGCTGGCCAGCAGGGCCTTGGTTTGGCGCAGTACCTCGCCCGACTTGCCGGCCACGCGCTCGGCCAGGGCCAGTGCAGCAGCCTCGAGCGTGCCCACCGGCACCACCTGGCTGACGAAGCCGCGCTGCAGGGCCTCGGCCGCCGTCATGCGGCGGCAGGTGAGCACCAGCTCGTGCGTGAGGGCGGGGCCCAGCACGCGCATCAGCCGCGGCACGCCGCTCCAGATGAGGGGAATGCCCATGTCCACCTCGGGGATGGCGACGACCAGGCTGTCGTCGGCCACGCGCAAGTCACACGCCGCCGCCAGGATGGCGCCGGAGCCAATGCACGCGCCCTGCAAGGCGGCCAGGGTGATCATGGGCAGGGGCGGCCACGGCCTCGGCCATGTCGCGCCCCAGGGCCACCACCCGGTCTTGGCTGGTGGTGTGCTTGAAGAAGCTCAGGTCAAAGCCCGCGCAGAAGGCACGCCCCTCGCCACGCAGCACCAGCACCTTCAAGTCGGTGCGCGGGTGCAGGGCCTGGCATTGCGCAATCAGCGCGTCAATCAGCGGCGGGCTCAGGGCATTCAGCTGCGCGGGGCGCACCAGCGTAAGCGCCGCCACCCCGGGGCTGAGCTCGTCCAGCCGCAGCAGGGCCGTCGAGGGTGCCTCAGAGGGTGCAGCCACTCGCGTCGCCCTTGTTCTGGGCGTTCTTGTCGGCCTCCACACTGGCCACCTGGCTGGCCACGCCGTTCTTGGCGGCCACAATTTCCGCAGCGATGGACACCGCAATCTCCGGCGGGGTGCGGCTGCCAATGAACAGGCCAATGGGTCCGTGCAGGCGGGCCAGTTCGTCCGCCGTCATGCCGAAGTGCTCGGTCAGGCGCTGGCGCCGCGCCTCGTTGTTCTTGCGCGAGCCCAGCGCCCCCACATAGAAGGCCTTGCTCTTCAGCGCCTCCATCAAGGCCAGGTCGTCGAGCTTGGGGTCGTGCGTCAGGGCCACCACGGCGCAGCGTTCGTCCAGCTGCATAGCGGCCACGGTGTCGTCGGGCATGGTGCGCACCAGGGTCACACCCGGCACGTCCCAGGTGTCTTGATATTCCTCGCGCGGGTCGCACACGGTCACCTGGAAGTCCAGGCCCAGGGCCATCTGGCACAAGAACTTGCTCAGTTGCCCCGCCCCAATCACCAACAGCCTGAAGCGCGGGCCGTGCACGGTGGTGAGCATCTTCACCGCCTCGTCGTAAACCACGCCGTCGGCGCGTTGCGCGTCGCTGAGCGTCACCTCGCCGGTCTCGATCAACAGCCTGCGCGCCACCAAACGCCCACTGGTCACGGCTTGCAGAAGCTCCGCCATCTGGCTGTGGGCGCCCAGCGGCTCGATCACCAGCTGGATGGTGCCGCCGCAGGGCAGGCCAAAGCGGCGTGCCTCGTCGGCGCTGATGCCGTAGGTCACCACCTCGGGCTTGGTTTGGGTAATGCCTTGTTTGCGCACCCGGTCGATCAAGTCGTCCTCGATGCAGCCGCCCGACACGCTGCCCACCACCCAACCGTCGGCGCGGATGGCCAGCATGGCGCCCTCGGGCCGGGGGCTGGAGCCCCAGGTTTTGGTGATGGTGACCAGCAGGGTGGCGTGGCCCTCGGCCAGCCACTTCACGCTGCTTCTCAGGACTTCAAGGTCAACACTGTCCATGGCACCCCCGTACTGCCCAGGGCTTCAGGCCGGGCTGCTCACTTCTTGCCACCAAACAGGCTGGCCAGCCATTCAATAAGCCGCCCGAAGATGGATTGCGGCGTTGGGTCAGCGCGGTCTGGCACGGCAGCGGGCGCCCCCTCGGGTTTGGGGAACTGGTCCACAAAGCGCTCAAAGAAGTCGTCGGCCATCTTGGCCGCAGCCGCATCCACCAGGCGCGAGCCGATCTGCGCCAGCTTGCCGCCCACCTGGGCGTTCACGTCGTAGGCCAGCGTGGTGCCGTCCACCCCGTCCACCGTGGCGGGGCTGAGCTTCACGTCGGCGCCGCCCTTGCCAAAACCGGCCACGCCGCCCTGGCCGTCAAAGCCCAGCGAATAGCTGGTGGGCGGGTTCACGTTACTCAGCGTGATCTTGCCCTTGAACTTGGCCGCCACCGGGCCAATGCGGGCGGTCATCTGCACCGTCAGGTCGGTGGGGCTGTCCTGGGTGATGCTTTCGCAGCCGGGCACACAGGCCTTGAGCACGTCGGGGTTGTTCAGCGCGTCCCACACCGCTTGCTGCGGGGCGGGCACAAAGCGCTCGGCGGTCATCTTCATGGCAGGGCTTTCAGGGCAAATGCGTCAGGCAACAAGTCTCGCACGGGCCGCGTCTTTCCACTCGCGCTGCAGCCGGGTGTTGCCCAGCTCGCCCAGGGCCTGGGCCAGGCCGTGCAGGCTGGCCAGGTTGTGCACCGGCCAGAAGGCGTCCACATGCGGCAGCACCGCGCGCACGCCCAGGGGCTTGGCTTCAAAGGCGTCAAAGCGCAGCAGGGGGTTGAGCCACAGCAGCCGCGTGCAGCTTTTGCGCAGACGCTCGGCCTCGAAGGCCAGGGCCTCGGCCGCGCCGTCCTGGTGCACCTCTGCGTCCAGCCCGTCGCTGATGAGCAGCACCACCGCGCCCTGCCCAAGCACCCGCCGCGCCCAGCGGTGGTTGAACTCGTGCAGACAACTGGTGAGCCGGGTGCCGCCCGCCCAGTCGGGCGCGGCCTTGGCCGCCCGGGCTACGGCCACGTCCACATCGCGGTGGCGCAGCTCGCGGGTGATGCGGGTGAGCCGGGTGCCAAAGACAAAGCTTTCCACCCGGGTGGCTGGCTGCCCGGGCTGGCCCGAGCGCGCCGGGTTGCTCAGCCGGTGCAGCAACAGCAGCAGCAGCCGGGCGTAGCGGTCCATCGAGCCCGAGATGTCGGCCAGCACCACCAGGGGCGCAGGCCGGCGGCGCGGTGTGTGCCAGCGCAGGCCCAGCTGGCCGGTGCGCATCCAGTGGCACAAGGTGGCGCGCCGGTCTACCTGCCGGGCCGTGGCGGCAGGGCCAAAGCGGCGGGTGCGCTGCTGCGGCAGGGGCAGCTTCAGGCGCAGCAGCTCACGGCGCACCTGGGCCAGCTCGTCCACCGTCAGGGTGTCAAAGTCCTTCTGTTGCAGCAGGTCACGGTCGCTGAAGGTGAGCGCAGCGTCCAGCTCGACCTCCTGCTCGTCGCCCAGGGTGGCCTTGGGCCGCTCTTTCTGCGCCTGCAAGGCCTGGCTGACGCGGTTGAAGGTGTCGGGCCGCTTCTTCTCGGTGGGCGAGGTGCGGCCGTAGATGGTGGGCAGCAGCATGCGCATCATCTTCTCGGCCAGGCGCGGGTTCTGCCAGTACAGCTCAAAGGCCTGGGCAAACACGGCCTCGTGCTCATGGCGCTTGACCAGCGTGGCCGACAGCGCGGCGCGCAGGGTGTCGCGGTCGTCCAGCCCCACGGCCATCACGGCAGCCTGCGCGTCCATCACCTGCCCCGGCGACAACGGCACCCCGGCACGGCGCAGCACCCGCGCAAAGTGCGCGATGTTGCTGGCCAGGTGGCCAGAGCCTTGGATCTGGCGCAGCAGCATGACTCAGTGCGGGCTCAGGCCTTCAGCAAATCTGCAATCCGGCTTTGGTTCAGCGCACTCACATCGTCCTGGTACTTGAGCAGCACGCCCAGGGTGTCGGAGATGGTCTCGGGGTCAAGCTCGGTGGCGTCCAGCGCCATCAGGGCCTCGCACCAGTCGATGGTTTCGGCGATGCCGGGGTTCTTGTACAGGTCCAGCCCGCGGATCTTCTGCGCGAAGGCCACCACCTGCTGGGCCAGCGCGTCGGGCGCGTTTGGCACCCGCTGCCGGATGATGGCCAGCTCGCGCGCGGCGTCGGGGTAGCCCACCCAATGGAACAGGCAGCGGCGGCGCAGCGCGTCGTGAATCTCGCGGGTGCGGTTGCTGGTGATGACGACGATGGGCGGCTCGGCCGCGCGCAGGGTGCCCAGCTCGGGCACGCTCACCTGAAACTCGGCCAGCACCTCCAGCAGGTAGGCCTCAAACGGTTCATCGGCGCGGTCCAGCTCGTCGATCAGCAGCACCGGGGACACCACCTCACCGGTGGGCCCGTCCATCGGCTGCAGGGCCTGCAGGATGGGGCGCTTGATGAGGAACTTGGGGGAATAGATGTCGTGGGCCAGGTCGTCGCGGTTGGCCTTGCCCGAGGCCTCGGCCAGGCGAATCTCAATGAGCTGGCGCGGGTAGTTCCACTCGTACACCGCCTGGCTCACGTCCAGCCCCTCGTAGCACTGCAGGCGCACAAGGGGACGCCCCAGGGCTTCGGCCAGGGTCTTGGCAATCTGCGTCTTGCCAGTGCCCGCCTCGCCCTCCAGCAGCAGCGGGCGCTGCAGCTTCAGCGCCAAGTAAGCGGTGGTGGCCAGCGGGGTGTCGGCCAGGTAGTGGTGCTGGGCCAGCAGGGCCGACAGGGCAGCAACAGAGGTGGGAAGCAATGTGGTGAGCGGCATGGCTGGATTCAAGCAAAAAGGGCCAGCTTGCGCTGGCCCTGCTGCTTCGGCTGGTGGGTGGCTATTTCGCCGCGGCGACGGCTTTGGCTGTCAACACCGGAATGAGCGCCGCGCGGTAGGCCGCGGTGGCGTGCAGGTCGGTGGACAAGCCGGTGGCGTTGATGGCCACGGCCTTGGCCGCCGCCGGGGTGAAGCTGGCGCCCAGCGCCTTCTCCAGCGCACTGACGCGGAACACACCGTCCTGGCCCGCACCCGTGACGGCCACGCGCACGCCGCTGGCGGTTTGCGCGAGGAAGATGCCCACCATGGCAAAGCGCGAGGCGGGGTTGACGAACTTCACATAGGCCGCTTTCTGCGGCTTGGGGAAGCGCACCGAGGTGATGAGCTCGCCGTCGGCCAGGGCGGTGGCGTACAGGCCCTTGAAGAAGTCGTCGGCCGCGATGCGGCGCTTGTTGGTGACGACCGTGGCGCCCAGGCCCAGCACCGCGCTGGGGTAGCAGGCCGCCGGGTCGTTGTTGGCCAGCGAGCCGCCGATGGTGCCCATGTTGCGCACGGCACGGTCGCCAATCTTGCCAGCGAGTTCAGCGAGTGCCGGGCAGAAGGCCTGCACGTCCTTGCTGGCGGCCACGGTGGCGTGGCGCGTCATGGCGCCAATCACCAGCTCGGCGCCGTCCATGCAGATGCCGCTGAGTTCGGCCACGTGGCCCAGGTCCACCAGGTGGCCGGGCTGGGCCAGGCGCAGCTTCATGGCTCCCACGAGGCTTTGGCCCCCGGCGAGGTACTTGCCGGCGCCCACCTTGGCGGCAGCGTCGGCGGCCGAGGTGGCCACGGAATAGTCGATGGCGTACATTGCGTCTCCTCCGCTTGCGGGCTCAGGCCTTGGCCGCCTGGATGGCTTCCCACACCCGCAGGGGCGTGGCCGGCATGTCCAGGGTCTTCACGCCCAGTGGGCGCAGGGCGTCGATCACGGCGTTCATCAGCGCCGGGGGCGAGCCGATGGCGCCGGCCTCGCCGCAGCCCTTGGTGCCCAGTGGGTTGTGGGTGCAGGGCGTGACCACGGTGTCCACCTTGAAGCTGGGCATGTCGTCGGCACGCGGCATGGTGTAGTCCATGAAGCTGCCGGTCAGCAACTGGCCCGACTCACGGTCGTACACGCAGTTCTCGAGCAGGGCCTGGCCCAGGCCCTGCACCAGGCCGCCGTGCACCTGCCCCTCCACGATCATGGGGTTGATGATGGTGCCGAAGTCGTCCACCGCGGTGAAGCGGTCGATGCGCACCACGCCGGTTTCCGGGTCCACCTCCGCCTCGCAGATGTGGGTGCCTGCGGGGTAGGTGAAGTTGGTGGGGTCGTAGAAGGCGGTTTCGTCCAGCCCGGGCTCCAGCTTGTCGAGCGGGTAGTTGTGCGGCACATAGGCGGCCAGGGTCACTTCCACCCAGGCCTTCTTCCGGTCGGTGCCGGCCACCTTGAACTCGCCGCCTTCAAACACGATGTCGGCGTCGCTGGCCTCCAGCAGGTGCGCGGCAATCTTCTTGCCTTTGGCGATGATCTTGTCCATGGCCTTGGCGATGGCCGCACCGCCCACGCTGATGCTGCGCGAGCCATAGGTGCCCATGCCAAACGGCACCTTGCCAGTGTCGCCATGCACCACGTCGACGTTCTCGAAGGGGATGCCCAGCTTGCTGGCCACCACCTGGGCAAAGGTGGTTTCGTGCCCCTGCCCGTGGCTATGGGAGCCGGTGAACACCGTCACGCTGCCGGTGGGGTGCACGCGGATCTGCCCTACCTCGAACAGGCCGGCGCGTGCGCCCAGCGCACCCGCGACGTTGCTGGGGGCCAGGCCGCAGGCCTCGATGTAGGAGCTGAAGCCAATGCCACGGCGCAGGCCCTTGGCCTCGCTGGCCTTGCGGCGGGCCTCAAAGCCGGCCACGTCGGCCAGCTCGAGCGCGCGCTTCATGCAGGCGTGGTAGTCGCCAATGTCGTACTGCAAGGCCACCGGCGTCTGGTACGGGAAGCTGGTGATGAAGTTGCGGCGGCGGATTTCATCTTGCGTCAGCCCGGTTTCCCACGCGGCCTGGGTGACGATGCGCTCGAGCAGGTAGGTGGCCTCGGGCCGGCCGGCGCCGCGGTAGGCGTCTACCGGGGCAGTGTTGGTGAAGTAGGCGTCCACCGTCACATGGATGGCCGGGGTGGTGTATTGCCCGGCCAGCAGCGTGGCGTAGAGGATGGTGGGAATGGCCGAGGCAAAGGTGGACAGGTAGGCACCCATGGCCGCCTGGGTGTGCACCTTGAACGCGAGGAACTTGCCGTCCTTGTCGAGCGCCAGCTCGGCATGGGTGGCGTGGTCGCGGCCGTGCGCGTCACTGAGGAAGGCCTCGGTCCGGTCGGCCGTCCACTTGACGGCGCGGCCGGTCTTCCTGGCGGCCCAGGTGAGGGCCACGTCTTCGGCGTAGAGGTAGATCTTGCTGCCGAAGCCGCCACCCACGTCGGGCGCCACCACCCGCACCTTGTGCTCGGGCAGGCCCATCACAAAGGCCGTCATCAGCAGCCGCTCGACGTGCGGGTTCTGGTTGCTGACGTACAGCGTGTAGCTGTCGGCGCTGCGGTCGTACTGCGCATTGGCCGCGCGCGGCTCCATGGCGTTGGGCGCCAGCCGGTTGTTGATGAGGTCGATCTTCGTGACATGCGCCGCCTTGGCAAAGGCCGCGTCCACCGCTGCGGCGTCACCCAGAGCCCACGTGTAGCACTTGTTGTCCGGGGCGATGTCGTGAATGGCGGGGCCGCCACCCTTGGCTGCGTCGCGCACGTCCACCACGGCGGCATGCACGTCATAGTCCACCTCCACCGCCTCGGCCGCGTTCTTGGCCTCCTGCAGGGTTTCGGCAATGACCATGGCCACGTGGTCGCCTACATAGCGCACCTTGCCCTGGGCCAGGATGGGGTGCGGCGGCTCCTTCATGGGCTGGCCATTCACGTCGGTGATGAGCCAGCCGCAGGGCAGGCCGTTGATCTTGTCGGCGGCCACGTCGGCGCCGGTGTAGATGGCCACCACGCCAGGCATGGCGGCGGCAGCCTTGGTGTGGATGCCCTTGAGCGTGGCATGCGCGTGCGGCGAGCGCACGAACACCGCGTAGGTCTGGCGCGGCAGGGTGATGTCGTCGGTGTACTGGCCCTGGCCGGTCAGGAAGCGCCGGTCTTCCTTGCGCAGTGCGCTGGCCCCGATGCCGTTTTGAATGGCAAGTTCAGAAGCTCCCATGGTGTTTGCTCCTCAAGCCGTGGCCGTCATGGCCTGTGCGCCCTGCTGCACGGCCTTGACGATGTTCTGATAGCCGGTGCAGCGGCACAGGTTGCCTTCCAGCTGCTCGCGGATCTGCGCCTCGCTGGCGTTGGGGTGGCGCTGGCAGAGGTCGATGGCGCTCATCACCATGCCCGGGGTGCAGAAGCCGCATTGCAGGCCATGGCACTCCTTGAAGGCCTGCTGCATCGGGTGCAGGCTGCCGTCGTCAGGCGTGATGCCTTCGATGGTGGTGACCGCCTTGCCCGCCACTTGGAGGGCCAGCACGTTGCAGGCCTTCACGGCCTGGCCGTCCACGTGCACGGTGCAGGCGCCACACTGGCCAGTGTTGCAGCCCACATGGGTGCCAGTGAGGCCCTGGTCTTCGCGGATGAAGTCCACCAACAGGGTGTTCGGCTCAATGGCACGCGCCACCGCCCGCCCATTGATGGTGAGTTTGAGAGTCGCAGACATGTCTTCCTCCAGCCCCGGGTTTGTGATGCTGCGCAAGATGGCGCAGGTACGGCGTATGGCAAGGCTTGACCCATTCTTGCGACCGCAGCGGTTACATGGCATGCGGGAAAACCCGTCTGCAACCGTCACAAGCCTGTCATGTTGCGGACAGGGGCCTTGGTGGTGAGTGTGTGCACACATGCGCTTGGGTCTATCGCTTTTGTCAAAACTGTTGCGCATCACTTCATGCAAAAGCTGCATGGGTTTGGAACCCGGTTACCAACGGGTTTCAATACACTGCAGGACCTTTTTTAGACGGGCCGGATTCGAGTTGGCCAGGCCCGTTCTGCATACCGCTTTTCATTCACACAAGTGCCCCCGGAGACCCGATGAACGCACCCATGATGCAGGGCATGGCCGCCTTGAACGCCCCCAGCTATGTGCAGCATGCCCGCCTGAAGGCCTGGGTGGCCGACATGGCCACGCTGTGCAAGCCCGACGCCATTTACTGGTGCGATGGCTCGAACGAGGAATACGACCGCCTGTGCGGCCAGCTGGTGGCTGCGGGCACCTTCCGCAAGCTCAACGACGCCAAGCGCCCCAACAGCTACCTGGCCTGGAGCGACCCGAGCGATGTGGCCCGGGTGGAAGACCGCACCTTCAACTGCAGCGACAAGAAGGAAGACGCGGGCCCCACCAACAACTGGATGGCCCCTGGCGAGATGCGCACCACCCTGGCGCCGCTGTTTGACGGCTGCATGCGCGGGCGGGTGATGTACGTGGTGCCCTTCAGCATGGGCCCGCTGGGCAGCCCGATTGCCCACATCGGCGTGGAACTGAGCGACAGCCCCTATGTGGCCGTGAACATGAAGCTCATGACCCGCATGGGCCGCCAGGTGTTCGACGTGCTGGGCGCCGACGGCGAGTTTGTGCCCTGCGTGCACACGGTGGGCGCGCCGCTGGCCCAAGGCCAGAAGGACGTGGCCTGGCCCTGCAACAAGACCAAGTACATCGTCCACTACCCCGAAACCCGCGAGATCTGGAGCTACGGCTCGGGCTACGGTGGCAATGCCCTGCTGGGCAAGAAGTGCTTTGCGCTGCGCATTGCCTCCACCATGGGACGGCAAGACGTGGCCAAGGACGGCAAGGGCTGGCTGGCCGAGCACATGCTGATCCTGGGCGTCACCTCGCCCGAAGGCCGGAAGCACCACGTGGCCGCCGCCTTCCCCAGCGCCTGTGGCAAGACCAACTTCGCCATGCTCATTCCCCCGGCGGGCGTGGGCAACTGGAAGGTCACCACCATCGGCGACGACATCGCCTGGGTCAAGCCCGGCGCCGACGGCCGCCTGTACGCCATCAACCCCGAAGCGGGCTACTTTGGCGTGGCCCCCGGCACCAACGACAAAACCAACCCCAACTGCATGGCCTCGCTCAAGCGCGATGTCATCTTCACCAACGTGGCGCTCACGCCCGACGGCGATGTGTGGTGGGAAGGCATGACCGACGAGCCGCCGGCACAGCTGACCGACTGGCAAGGCAAGCCCTGGACGCCCGCCATCGCCAAGGAAACCGGCGCCAAGGCCGCGCACCCCAACGCGCGCTTCACCGTGGCCGCCACCAACAACCCCGCGCTGGACGAGAACTGGGACAACCCGGCCGGTGTGCCCATTGACGCCTTCATCTTCGGCGGGCGCCGCAGCACCACCGTGCCGCTGGTCACCGAGGCCCGCAACTGGGTGGAGGGCGTGTACATGGCCGCCACCATGGGCAGCGAAACCACCGCAGCGCAGGCAGGTGCCACTGGCGTGGTGCGCCGCGACCCCTTCGCCATGCTGCCCTTTGCGGGCTACAACATGAGCGACTACTTCCAGCACTGGCTCAACCTGGGCGAGAAGCTGGCCGCCAGCGGTGCCAAGCTGCCGCGCATCTACACCACCAACTGGTTCCGCAAGGGCGACGACGGCAAGTTTGTCTGGCCCGGCTACGGCGAGAACATGCGGGTGCTGAAGTGGATGCTCGAGCGCATCGAGGGCAAGGCCCAGGGCGTGGAGCACGTGTTCGGCGTGAGCCCGCGCTACGCCGACATCAGCTGGAACGGCCTGGACTTCAGCGCAGAACAGTTCGACAAGGTCACCAGCATCGACAAGGCCGCCTGGCAGCAGGAGATGAAGCTCCTGGACGAGCTGTTCACCACCCTGGCGCACCACCTGCCGCAGGCCCTGCGCGACACCAAGGCGCAAATCGAGCAGCGGCTGGCCGCCTGATTTTCAACTCGGGTTGATTTCGGGGCACTCAGGCGAGCCATTAACGCCTGACAACATCAAAACGGGCTGCCTGGTGCAGCCCGTATTCATTGGACTTTCGCCCGGTTTGGGGGGTTCTGGCGCTCAGGCGGATGTCGCCCCAGGGCCTGGCAGGCCCTGAAGGCCGCCAAAGGTGGCGGCAAGCAGCCAGTCAGCGATCTGGTCGTCGCTGTGGGTGCCGCTGGCCTTCATGAAATCCAGCACCGGGTCGCAGGCCCGGGCAAACAGGGTGTAGAGCACCAGCTCCGGCGGCAGCTCGGCACGCAGGCTGCCGTCGGCGCGGGCCGCCTCGATCCATTGGCCTAGCGCCTCGCTCACCTGCATCAGCCGGTCGAGATAGCCCTTGTCCTTCACCAGAGCGGCGCGCAGGGTGCTGTTGGTCGACGGCAGCGAGGGCATTTCCCCTTGCAGGTGCACCATCATCGTCCAGCGCACCATGGCCTTGAGCTTGTCGATCGGCGCCAGGTCGGCGCTCACATTGGCCATGAAGCCAAGCGAACGGTCGAGCAGGCGCACCATGGCCGCCGCGGCCAGCGCCTCTTTCGAGTCGAAGTGCTTGTAGAGGCTGGCCTTGGCAATGCCCACGTCGGCGGCCACCTCGTCCACCGTCATCAGGTCATAGCCCTTCTCGGCCAACAGGCGGTTCACCGCAGCGACGATGGCGTCTTCCCGCGCCTTGAGCATTTGTTCGCGGAAGGGCACCCGAGCATTCATGCGGTGAGTGTACCGAAGCGTTGTGGTTTTGACGAGCTGGTATCGTTACAACTGATACGTTTAATTATTGAACTGATCAGTTCAACTTGGCTCCAATGCCCTGTGCGCAGCCAATCCGTCGCGCGCATCCATCGACTGACCTCCTTGATCTTTGCGGAGATTCCTCATGAAAAAGCGTGCATTTGTTTCGTCTCTGGTTGTCGCCACCACCGCCTTGGCCTGGGGGCCGGCCATGGCCCAGTCGGCCATGGGCAGCGCCCCAGCCGACGACATCGTCACCGTGGCCGCCGGTGCGCCCAACCTCAAGACCCTGGTGGCTGCGGTGCAGGCCGCTGGCCTGGTGGACACCCTGAAAGGCCCAGGCCCGTTCACCGTGTTCGCGCCCACGGACGAAGCCTTTGCCAAGATCCCCAAGGCCCAGCTGGACGCGCTGATTGCCGACCGTGCCGCCCTGACCCGTGTGCTGACCTACCACGTGGTGCCCGGCCGCGTGATGGCCGCTGACGTGCGCGCCGGCAAGGTGCGTTCGGTGCAAGGCAGCGAGCTGACGGTGGCCACCCAGGGTGGCGTGACCGTGGACAACGCCCGCGTGATTGCCACCGACATCCGCGCCAGCAATGGCGTGGTGCACCTGATCGACACCGTGGTGCTGCCGAAGTAAGCCCTCAGGCTGGTTCGACGACGGCTCGGCCCGCGGCCACCGCGAAGGTGGCTTGCGTGCCGAGCCGCGCGTACTTGGCCACCGGAAAGGCCGTGGTGCGGAAGGTGCCCGTCACCGCACGCGGGGTGACCTCCAGCGCCACATAGCCGCGCTCGTCGCTGCGGGCATGCACCAGCGCCGGGTTGTTGGCGCGGATGGTGTCCATCCGGCTTTGCAGCATGCCAACGGACGTGACCGAGCTGCAGACGAACTCCGTCATCACCGGCGGGTTGGTTCGGTCATTGCGCTCGTCGCGCCCCTCGGCCCACAGATTGGTCCGCAGGTTGGCCGCCGCGCCAAAGTGCACGTCACCTCCTAGGCCCACCACATTGCGCATCGGCCCATTCGGGCCGCCCTCGGCCACCGCCTTCAGCAGGCGCTCGCGGGCCATGGGGTAGCCGTCCCAGGCCTCGTTCCACACCGTGTCCTTGCCGCCCAACGCACCCAGGGCACTGGGCAGCCGCGTGGGCGCCAGCAAGGTGCCCTGGCCCAGCAGCTTCCAGGCGGCGGCGCTGCGCTGGCTGTCGCGCGCGTGGGCCTCGCGCAGGCCCTGGTAGAGCCAGGCCTCCTGCTCGGCGCCCCAGATCGACCGCGCTGGGTCGGCCAGCGCCGGGCAGTCCACCGTGATGCTGCGCCCGCCGCCGCGCCGGTCGTCGGGGCAGGCATGCACGCTGCGCCACTGCCGGTTGTCGAGCAGCCAGATGTCGGCCAGCTGCCCCCAGCGAAACTGGTCGTGCACCCGCAGGGCCGGCCCCACCGGCGGGCGGGCGGGCGACAGAGGCATGTGTTCAAAGTAGGCCTGGTAGGCCGCCGCCCGCTGCAGCAGGAACTGGTCGGGCGGGGTGTAGAACTGGCTGCGGTCGTTGGCGTAGTCGTTCTCGACCTCGTGGTCGTCCCATGTGAGCAGCCAGGGGTGGGCCGCATGCGCCGCCTGCAGGTCGGTGTCGCTGCGGTACAGGGCATGGCGGCGGCGCCAGGCGCCCAAATCCTTCGGCACCGGCGAGCCGTGCTCGCGCCCCGGCTGGCGAAACAGCGGGTTGCTGCTTTCGTACAGGTAGTCGCCCACAAACAGCACCACGTCGAAATCGCTGGCCGCGATCTCGCGGTGCGCGGCATACCAGCCCTGTTCGTAGTGCTGGCAACTGGCCAGCGCGAGGCGCAGCCGCGCCGGGCTGGCCCCCGCCGCAGGCGCGGTGCGGGTGCGGCCCGTGGGCGAGGTGGCCTCTCCGCTGACAAACCGGTAGAAGTAGCGTCGGTCAGGCTGCAGGCCCGTCACCTCCACGTGCACCGCATGCGCCCGGGCGGGCACTGCGGCAGCCGTGCCGCGCTGCACGATGCGGGCAAAGGCCTCGTCGTCGGCCAGCTCCCAGCGCACCTCAATGGCCTGACGGGCCAGCTCGTCGGGCAGGCCGCCAGGGTTGTCGGGCGCAAACTGGGCTGCACTGGCGGGCACGGGCACTGGCGCCAGGCGAGTCCACAGCACCACCGAGGCCTCGCGCGGCACGCCGCTGGCCACGCCCAGGGCAAAGGGGTTGGCCGCCCAGCGTGGGCGGGCCACTGGCGTCTGCGCCGGGGCGGCGCCCAGCGCAAAGGCCGACCAGCCCGTGGCCAGTGCCTGCAAGGCGTGTCGGCGGGTGAAGGCAAACGGTCGATCCGGGGACATGGGCCGATTCTGGGCCTTGACAGGTGAAAAAGCTGTGATACTGTACAAACCAACAGCCTGTTTTAAACGCCAGTGATGAAGGCGCCAGGGCTGGGTGGTTTGAAACCCTGCGGGTGCGGTGCCCGACCAAACCTCCACAATCACAGGAGCACTTCACATGGACATGCGCGTGAACACCACCGAAAAGCAAAAAGCCCTGGCGGCCGCCCTGGCCCAGATTGAAAAGCAGTTTGGCAAGGGCACCATCATGCGCCTGGGCGAAGGCGAGGTGATCGAAGACATCCAGGTCGTGTCCACCGGCTCGCTGGGGCTGGACATCGCACTGGGCGTGGGCGGCCTGCCCCGCGGCCGCGTGGTCGAAATCTACGGGCCCGAATCGTCTGGCAAAACCACCCTCACCCTGCAGGTTATCGCCGAAATGCAGCGCATGGGCGGCACCTGCGCCTTTGTCGACGCCGAGCATGCGCTGGACGTGCAATACGCACAGAAGCTTGGCGTCGAGCTGCACGAGCTGCTCATCAGCCAGCCCGACACCGGCGAACAGGCGCTTGAAATCGTCGACGCGCTGGTGCGCTCCGGTTCGGTCGACCTCGTGGTTGTGGACTCGGTGGCCGCGCTCACGCCCAAGGCCGAAATTGAAGGCGAAATGGGCGACAGCCTGCCCGGCCTGCAAGCCCGGCTGATGAGCCAGGCGCTGCGCAAGCTCACCGCCACCATCAAGAAGACCAACTGCATGGTCATCTTCATCAACCAGATCCGCATGAAGATCGGCGTGATGTTCGGCAGCCCCGAAACCACCACTGGCGGCAATGCGCTCAAGTTCTACGCCTCGGTGCGGCTCGACATCCGCCGCACCGGCACCATCAAGAAGGGCGAAGAGGCCATCGGCAACGAGACCAAGGTCAAGGTGGTCAAGAACAAGGTGTCGCCCCCCTTCAAAACGGCCGAGTTCGACATCCTGTTTGGCGAAGGCATCAGCCGCGAAGGCGAAATCATCGACATGGGCGTCAGCGCCGGTGTGCTGGAGAAGTCGGGCGCCTGGTACGCCTACCAGGGCGAGAAGATCGGCCAGGGCCGCGACAACGCCCGCGAGTTCCTGCGCGAAAACAAAGACCTCGCCTTCGAAATCGAAAACAAGGTGCGCGAGCACCTGGGCATTCCGCTGCTGACCGCCTCGGCCGAGGCCGAGCCCGCCAAGTAAGCCGCTGCCTCACCACGCAGGAGGGGCCGCGCCTTGGCGTTTGGGGCCTTGTCACTCAAAGGCCGGGCGCTGAAGTACCTGGCCGCCCGCGAGCATTCGCGGGCTGAACTTGAGCGCAAGCTCGCGCCCCACGCCCAAGACACGCCCGAGGCCAGCGCCGCCCAGCAGATTGCCGCCGCGCTGGACGCGCTGCAAACCAAGGGCCTCCTCAGTGAGGCCCGCGTGGCCGAGCAGGTGCTGGCCAGCAAGTCCCCCAAGTTCGGCAGCCGGGTCATTGCGCAGACCTTGCGCAACAAGGGGCTGAGCGCCAGCCTGGTGGGCCAGACGGTGGCCCAGGCCCGGGGCAGCGAGCGCGAGCGGGCGCAGGCCGTGTGGCAGAAGAAGTTTGGCTCCGCCCCGCCCATCCACACCCTGCCGGCGCCAGACCGGGCCAAGGCCCGCGCGCAGCAGATGCGCTTTCTGGCCGCGCGGGGGTTTGACGCCGACGTCGTACGCCAGGTGGTCAGCGGCGACTGAGCTTGGCCATGGCACGGCCGGGGGGCCACACCGCGGCCAAGCCCGCGGCCGCCAGGCCCACCCATTCACTCGGATTACGGGAAAACCGGGGTAAACGCCCGCACCAAACGGGTGCACACTGCGTCCAGGACAGATGGCCTGATTTTTGCGATAGAGACCCTGTGCCTTGCCAAGCCGTCGGCTGTTGTGGCCACCACTGGCTTGTTCAGACCAACCTTAGCTTCGACCCACCATGAAACTTCGCTCCCTCATCGCCGCCATGGCTGCGGCAGTCAGCCTGACTGCCGTCACCGCACCCAGCGCCCTGGCCCAAGAGAAGGTCCTGCGCATCGCCATGACCGCCGCCGACATCCCGCGCACCCTAGGCCAGCCCGACCAGGGCTTCGAGGGCAACCGCTTCACTGGCATCCCCATGTACGACGGCCTCACCCAGTGGGACTTGTCCAAGGCCGATGCGCCCAGCGTGCTCATCCCCGGCCTGGCGCTCAGCTGGGCGGTGGACAACGCCGACAAGAAGAAGTGGGTGTTCAAGCTGCGCCCTGGCGTTCGCTTCCACGACGGCTCGCCCTTCAACGCCGACGCCGTGGTGTGGAACGTGCAGAAGGTGCTGGACAACACCGCCCCCCACTTTGACGGCAGCCAGGTGGGCGTGACCGCCTCGCGCATGCCCACGCTGCGCAGCGCCCGCAAGATTGACGACCTGACGGTTGAGCTAACCACCAGCGAGCCCGACGCCTTCCTGCCCATCAACCTGACCAACCTGTTCATGGCCTCGCCGGCCCACTGGCAGAGCAAGTTCAACGCGGCCACTGGCGCCACCCCGGCCGACCGTGCGCGCGCCGCCTGGACGGCCTTTGCGGCTGACCCGTCTGGCACCGGCCCCTTCCGCGGCGTGCGCCTGGTGCCCCGCGAGCGGTTCGAGATGGTCGCCAACAAGCAGTACTGGGACCCGGCCCGTGTGCCGCAGATCGACCGCGTGGTGCTGATCCCCATGCCCGAAGCCAACGCCCGCACCGCCGCCCTGCTGGGTGGCCAGGTCGACTGGATCGAGAACCCCGCGCCTGACGCCGTGCCGCAGATCACCAGCCGCGGCTTCAAGCTCTACACCAACCAGCAGCCGCACGTGTGGCCCTGGCAGTTCAGCTTTGTGGAAGGCTCGCCCTGGCTCGACAAGCGCGTGCGCCACGCGGCCAACCTGTGCATTGACCGCAGCGAACTCAAGAAGCTGCTGGGCGGCCTGATGGCCGAGCCCAAGGGCACCGTGGGCCCCGGCCACCCCTGGTGGGGCAACCCCAAGTTCGACATCAAGTACGACTTGAAAGCCGCACAGAAGCTCATGGCCGAAGCAGGCCACACCCAGGCCAAGCCGCTGAAGGTGAAGATCCAGGTGTCAGCGTCCGGCTCGGGCCAGATGCAACCCCTGCCCATGAACGAATGGCTGCAGCAGTCCCTCAAGAAGTGCGCCTTTGATGTGGAGCTGGACGTCATTGAGTGGAACACCCTGTTTACCAACTGGCGGCGCGGCGCGAAGGACCCCACCGCCCGGGGTGCAAACGCCATCAACGTGAGCTTTGCCGCGATGGACCCCTTCTTTGCCATGGTGCGTTTCGTCAACTCGACCGCGGCACCGCCCGTGAGCAACAACTGGGGCTTCTTCCAAAGCGCCGAATTTGACGCCCTGATCCACCGCGCCCGCACCAGCTTTGACGCCAAGCAGCGCGACGAAGCCCTGGCCCGCTTGCATGCCCGTGTAGTGGAAGAAGCGCCCTTCCTGTGGGTGGCACATGATGTGGGCCCCCGCGCCATGTCTGCCCGCGTGACCAATGTCACCCAGCCAAGAAGCTGGTTCATCGACATTGCCACGATGCGGATGAACTGAGCGCCAAGGCGCTTGGGCCAAGGCGCGCAACGCGCCTTGGCTTTTTTCTGACTCCTCATGTTTGCTTATCTGCTGCGCCGCGTGGCGTACACCGTGCCCATCCTGTTTGGGGTAGCGCTGGTGTGCTTCGCACTGGTGCACATCGCCCCCGGCGACCCGCTGGTCTCCATCTTGCCGCCTGACGCCTCACAGGAGCTGCAGGAGCAGATGAGCAAGCTCTACGGCTTTGACCGGTCGTACCCCGAGCAGTTTTTCACCTGGCTGTGGCGCGCCCTGCAGGGTGACCTTGGCACCAGCATCGCCACCAGCCGCCCGGTGCTGGCCGAGGTGTTCAAGGCCGTGGGCAACACCCTCATGCTGGCCAGCGTGGCCACAGCCATCGGCTTCTTTTTTGGCTGCCTGTTCGGCTTTGTGGCCGGCTACTTCCGCGACTCCTGGGTCGACAAAGCGGCGTCCTTCCTGTCGGTGATGGGCGTGTCGGTGCCGCACTACTGGCTGGGCATGGTGATGGTGATTGTCTTCTCGTCCATCCTGGGTTGGCTGCCGGCCACCGGCGCGGGGCCAGGCGGCTCTGACGAATGGAAGCTCAACTGGGAACACATCCGCCACATGATCCTGCCGGCCATCACCATGAGCGTGATCCCCATGGGCATCATCGCGCGCACGGTGCGCGCCCTGGTGGCCGAGACGCTGGCGCAAGAGTTTGTGGTGGGCCTGCGCGCCAAGGGCCTGACCGACTTTGGCGTGTTCATGCACGTCGTCAAGAACTGCGCGCCCACCGCGCTGGCCGTCATGGGCCTGCAGCTGGGCTACCTGCTGGGCGGCTCCATCCTCATCGAGACGGTGTTCTCATGGCCGGGCACCGGCTTCCTGCTGAATGCCGCCATCTTCCAGCGCGACCTGCCCCTGCTTCAGGGCAGCATCCTTGTGCTGGCCACCTTCTTCGTGGTGCTCAACGTGGTGGTGGACATCGTGCAGACCACGCTGGACCCGCGCATCGCGAGATCATGACGAGCGATTCCTTTCCCACGCTCGGCACGGCCCGGCCATGAACACCAGCCTGTCCATCGCAGCCACCGTGCCTGCCCACATTCCGCTGGAGCGCAGCCCCGGCTACTGGGCTGGCGTGTGGCGCCGCTTCAAGCGCGACCGGCTGGCCATCTTTGCGGCCTGCGTGGTGCTGGGGCTCATCCTCATGGCCATCTTTGCGCCGTGGATCGCCCCTGCGGACCCATCCGCCAGCAGCATGTTCAAACGGCTCAAGCCCATTGGCTTTGAAGGCCACCTCCTGGGCACCGACGAACTCGGCCGCGACATGCTCAGCCGCCTGATCGTGGGGGCGCGGCTATCGCTCTTCATGGGCATCACGCCGGTCATATTCGCTTTCATCATCGGCACCAGCATCGGCCTGCTGGCGGGGTATGCCGGCGGGCTGACCAACACGGTCATCATGCGCACCATTGACGTGTTCTACGCCTTCCCCTCTGTGCTGCTGGCCATTGCCCTGTCGGGCGCGCTGGGCGCAGGCATCACCAACGCCCTGGTGTCACTGACCATCGTGTTCATTCCGCAGATTGCGCGGGTGGCCGAGGCCGTGACCACCCAGGTGCGCACCCGCGACTATGTGGAAGCCGCGCGCGCCAGCGGGGCCAGCGCCTTCACCATCGTGCGGGTGCATGTGCTGGGCAATGCCCTGGGACCCGTGTTCGTGTACGCCACCAGCCTCATTGCGGTGAGCATGATCCTGGCCTCGGGCCTGAGCTTCCTGGGCCTGGGTGTCAAGCCGCCCGAGCCCGAGTGGGGCCTGATGCTCAACACCCTGCGCACGGCCATCTATTCGCAGCCCTGGGTGGCCGCCCTGCCCGGCGTGATGATCTTCATCACCTCCATCTCGTTCAACCTGCTGAGTGATGGCATCCGTTCTGCCATGGAAGTCAAGCAGTGACCGCCCCCCTCCTTCAAGTCAAGTCCCTGGTCAAGCACTTCCCGCTGAAAGGCGGCCTGTTTGGCAAGGGCGCTGGCGTGGTGCGCGCGGTGGACGACGTGAGCTTTTCCGTGATGTCGGGCGAGACGCTGGGCATCGTGGGCGAGTCGGGCTGCGGCAAAAGCACCACCGCGCGGCTGCTGATGCGCCTGATTGAGCCCACCGCAGGCGAAGTGATCTTCGACGGCATGGCCGTGGGCTCGCGCGACCTGCCCCTGCGCGAGTTCCGCCGCCAGGTGCAAATGGTGTTCCAGGACAGCTATTCGTCGCTGAACCCGCGCCTGACCATTGAAGACTCCATTGCCTTTGGCCCCAAGGTGCACGGCGTGCCCGAGGGCGAGGCCATTACCCGCGCCCGCGACCTGCTGGCCCGTGTGGGGCTGGAGCCCGCGCGCTTTGCCGGGCGCTACCCGCATGAACTCTCGGGCGGGCAGCGCCAGCGCGTCAACATCGCCCGCGCCCTGGCCCTGCAGCCGCGCATCATCATCCTCGACGAAGCCGTCTCCGCGCTCGACAAGTCGGTCGAGGCGCAGGTGCTCAATCTCCTGCTGGACCTGAAAGACGAGTTCAAGCTCACCTACCTGTTCATCAGCCACGACCTGCACGTGGTGCGCTACATCAGCGACCGCGTGATGGTGATGTACCTGGGTGAGGTGGCCGAGATTGGCCCCGCAGGCCCGGTGTTTGACGAGCCGCTGCACCCCTACAGCCGTGCCCTGGTGGGCTCCATGCCCAGCATGGACCCAGACGACCGCACCACCGAGCCGCCCATTGCCGGCGACCCGCCCAACCCCATCAACCCGCCCAGCGGCTGCCGCTTTCACACCCGCTGCCCCATGGCCGAGCCGGTGTGCGCCCAGCGCAAGCCCGGCCTGGCCACTGCGGCTGGCACGCCCGCAGGCCTGGCCCCGCACACGGTGGCCTGCCTGATTCACGAACAGGGCTCGGGCCACAGCAAGGCGCTGCGCGCCGCCGCCTGAAGCCTGACCCACCCACCCACGCCCATGACCACCGCCCCCACCGCATCGCCCGTGGTCTCGCTCAGCGACCTGCGCGTCACCTTCACCGCCGGGCCCAAGCCGGTGCGCGCGGTCGACGGCGTCAGCCTGAGCGTGATGCCCGGCGAAACCGTGGCCCTGATTGGCGAGTCGGGCTCGGGCAAGTCGGTCACGCTGCGCAGCCTCATGCGCCTGCACGCGGCGCGCAGCTCGCAGCTGGGCGGGCGCATCCAGGTGCTGGGGCAAGACGTCACGGCCATGAGCGCGAGTGAGTTGGCCGACTACCGCGGCAAGACCTGCGCCATGATCTTCCAGGAGCCCTTGCTGGCGCTGGATCCTGTGTACAGCGTGGGCCAGCAGATTGTGGAGAGCATTCGCCGCCACGAGCCCGGCGTGAGCGCGGCCGACGCCCACGCCCGCGCCCTGGCTCTGTTTGAGCGGGTGCGCATTCCCAGCCCCGAGCGGCGGCTGGCCGCCTACCCGCACGAAATGAGCGGCGGCATGCGCCAGCGCGCCATGATTGCCCTGGCCCTGGCCTGCAACCCCAAGGTGCTGCTGGCTGACGAACCCACCACCGCGCTTGACGCCACGGTGCAGATCCAGGTGCTCATCCTGCTGCGTGAGCTGCAGCGCGACCTGGGCCTGTCCATCATCTTCGTCACCCACGACATGGGCGCCGCGGTGGAGGTGGCCGACCGCATTGCGGTGATGTACGCCGGGCGCATTGTGGAAGCCGGCCCCGTGCGCGAGATCATCCGCTCGCCGCGCCACCCCTACACCATGGCGCTGATGGCCAGCCGCGCTGGCATGACCAGCGCCACCGAGGCCCTGGCCGCCGGGCGCGCCCGCCCCCGGCTGGAGGCCATTGGCGGCTCGCCGCCCGACCTGGCCAACCTGCCACCCGGCTGCGCCTTTGCGCCGCGCTGCAAATTTGCCACCGAAGCCTGCATGGGCAGCCAGCCCGAGGCGCAGGCCGTGGGCGACGCTGCGGCCCAGCACCAGGCCCGCTGCTTCCGCCTGGCCGAACTGCCCGCCTGGGCACCGCCCGAAGCGGTGCACTGAGGGGGCGGGCTTGGGCAGCGGCCCGGCCCGCTGCCTGCGCGGAGCACGCCGCCACAATGCCAACCATGCACATCGCCGTCATCAACCCCAACACCACCGCCGCCATGACGGCCAAGATTGGCGCGGCCGCGCGCGCGGTGGCTGCGGCGGGCACCACCGTGGTAGCCAGCAACCCGGCCGACGGGCCGGTGTCCATTGAGGGGTATGTCGACGAGGCCTATTCCGTGCCCGGCCTGCTGGCCGAAATGCGCCGCCTGCAGCAAACCGCCCCAGAACCACAAGCCTACGTTCTTGCCTGCTTTGACGACACCGGCCTGGACGCCGCGCGCTGCCTGAGCGGCGCACCGGTGATTGGCATTGGCGAAGCGGCCTTTCATGCCGCCAGCCTGGTGGCGCACAAGTTTGGCGTGGTCACCACGCTGGAGCGCAGCGTGGGCGCCATTGAGCACAACCTGCTGAAGTACGGGATGTATAGCCGCTGCACCCGCGTGCGCGCCAGCGACGTGCCCGTGCTGGACCTGGAAGACGCCGCCTCGGCCGAGGGCCGCGCGGCCCGTGCGCAGATTGACGCCACCATTGCCCAGTGCCTGCGTGACGACGGCGCCCAAGCCATTGTGCTGGGCTGCGCGGGCATGGCCGACCTGGCCGCCAGCCTGAGCCAGCAGCACGGCGTGCCCGTGGTGGACGGCGTGGCCGCCGCCACCAAGCTGGCCGAGGCCCTGGTGGCCCTGGGCCTGCGCACCAGCAAGCTGGGCCCTTATGCCGCGCCCGGCGCAAAACCTTACCTGGGGCGCTTTGCGGCCGAAGCGCCGCGCTGATATTGCCCCGGCTGAAGCCCCGCGTGGATGACCCCCGCCCAAGCGCCCACCTGAAAGCCAAGCCATGACCGCACCAACCCCAAAAGCCCCTTACCAACAAACCCCCAGCAACCCCCTGCTGGCGCAAAGCCTGACGGCCCTGGTGGCGCAACTGCAAAGCGGCGCCACCACCAGCGTTGAAGTGGCCCAGGCCCTGCTGGCCCGCGCCAAGGAAGTGCAGCCGCACCTGAACTGCTTTGTGCAGATCAACGACGACGCAGCGCTGAAGGCCGCCGAGGCGGCCGACGCCAAACGCGCCGCCTTCAAGGCCGCGGGCAAGGCCCCGCCCCCCTTGCTGGGCGTTCCCTTTGCGCACAAAGACATGTTTGCCCGCGCCGGGCAGGCCAGCGGCTGCGGCAGCGCCATCACCGGCAACGTGGTGGCCAAGGAAACCGCCACCGTGCTGGAAAAGCTGGACGCCGCCGGGGCCATTGAGTTTGGCAAGCTGCACATGGCCGAATTTGCCTACGGCAACACCGGCCACAACGCCCACCTGGGCGCCTGCCGCAACCCGGTGAACCCGGCCTACATCACCGGCGGCAGCAGCAGCGGCAGCGGCTCGAGCGTGGGCGCCTTTGCCAACTTTGGGGCGCTGGGCTCAGACACCGGCGGCTCGGTGCGGCACCCGGCAGGGTTTTGCGGCACGGTGGGCATCAAAACCAGCCTGGGCGCCATCAACACCCGCGGGGCCATGCCCCTGAGCGACAGCCTGGACACCATTGGCTTCCTCACGCGCACCGTGGCTGACTGCGCCCTGCTGTTTGGCGCCGCGCAAACCCACACCCCCACCTGGGTGTGGCAGCCCATGCAGAGCCTGAAGGGCGTGCGCATTGGCGTGGCCGACAACTACGGCCACGGCGCCTGCACCGGCGAGGCCGCGCGCCTGATGGCCGAAAGCCTGAAGCGCTTTACCGACGCGAGCGCCACCCTGGTGAACGTGACCGTGCCCTACAGCGACGAGATTTTTGCGGCCAGCATGAAGGTGCTGCAGGCCGAAGCCACCGCCCACCACGCCCCGTGGATGGCCACGCGGCCGCAAGACTATTCGCCCCAGGTGCTGAAGCGGCTGGAGGCCGGGCTGGCCGTGCCCGGCTATGAATATGTGCGGGCCAAGCTGTTCCAGAAGACCGCACTGGACGCGTGGATGCGCGAGGTGTTTGCCAAGTGCGACGTGCTGCACGCCCCGGTGGTGACCATTGCCACCCCCACCGTGGCCGAGGCCGACGTGGGCGGCAGCGACGCCATGTTGGCCATGGTGGCGGGCATGGGCCGCTGGACGCGCCCCATCAACTACCTGGGCCTGCCCGCGCTGAGCCTGCCCGCCGGGCACTGGGGCAACGGGCTGCCCTTTGGCTGCCAGCTTATTGCGCCCATGCTGCGCGAGGCGCTGCTGTTTGGCGTGGGCGCGGCGGTTGAGGCCAACTAGCGTTCTGTGGGCTTAGCCGTCACATCTGCAGTAAAGCCAATAGGCCTGTTGGCGGGTTTGGGCTGTGCCATGAGGGCGCGAATCGCGTCTATCACCTCGGCCAAGGAGTTGTCGTGGTGCGACACCCGCCGCTCTAGGGCGGCCAGCTTGTCAGCCAGTGCTTTGTGGACCAGTAGCACGGCTCGCAGCTGCACAAAGGCGCGCACCACGTAAACGCTCATCTCCACCGCCCGGTCAGAACTGAGCACGCTGGCGGCCATGATGGCACCGTGCTCGGTGAAGGCCAGGGGCAAGTACCGTCGACCGCCGCGCTTTGAGGTCACATTCTGTGACCTCAAACTTTCAAACTCGTCTTCAG
>CAZRRW010000001.1:28141-36655 GCA_964602505.1 uncultured Burkholderiaceae bacterium | reverse complement strand
CAGTCTGTCAACGTGTTGGGCAAGGTGGTGGCCAATGTGGCGCAGGCCGACGCGGCCATGAAGCAGGCGACCAGCCTCCGGCCCGAAGCCATCCTGCTGATTGCGCCGGCCGCTACCACCGCCTCGATGGTACGCAGTGCCCGGACCGTGAGCGTGGGCTTCCGCGGACCGATCTACACGCTGTCGAACGCGGGTGGCTCGCTGCTGATCGAAGAACTGGGTGCAGAAGGCGCGGGCATGATGATGACCCGGGTGACGCCGCGCTACAACAACACCCGGCTGGCCATCATCCGAGAGTTCCAGGCCGAAGCCAAGGACGCCAAGCTGGAAGACAGTGGCAGCTTCACCCTTGAGGGCTACCTCGCCGCGCGGGTGCTGGCGGAGGCGCTGAAGAAAGGCGGGCGGGATCTCAGCCGCGCCACCCTGCCCCGCGCCTTGGGTGCCCTGGAGGGCGTGGACCTGGGGGGCTTCCGGGTCAACATGCAGGAAGGGCGCACCGCCTCCAAGCTCGTCGAGTTGAGTCTCATCGACCAGAGCGGAAACCTTCGAGAGTGACCGACTGCTGCTGGGCGAGACCCAACAGGAAGCGTTCACACTGGGCCAGCTGCGCCAGGGTCACGAACTCGTCAGGTTGATGCGCCTGGGCGATGCTGCCTGGACCGCACACCACGCTTGGAATGCCCGCAGCCTGGAAGAGGCCGGCCTCGGTGCCAAACGCCACCAAGGTCACCCTGCGATCCGCTTCGGCCTGGCCGGACAGACGCTGCGCCAGCGTGGTAACAGGCGCATCGGCATCACCCAGGAAGGCCGGCACCTCGCAGATGGTCTGGAACTCGAAGCCTGCGTCAGGTGACACCGCCTGCATGGCAGGAGTCAGTCTCGCTGCATGGGCCAGCATCTGCGCCTGCATGGCTTGCGCATCCGAAGTGGGCAGGTTGCGGAACTCGTACCGGAACACCGCGTCGCGCGGCACCACATTGTCGGCGATGCCACCATGAAACTGCCCGACGCTGGCCGTGGAGTACGGCACGTCAAATCCCGTGCTATCCGGCAAGGCATAGCGGGGCTCGCTGCGCACCCATTCATCTGCCCGGTCACGCAGCCCCCCAATCAGACGGGCAGCCATCTCGATGGCATTGACCGAGCTGGGTGTGAGCGATGAGTGGGCCTCCTTGCCACGAACGCAGCACTGGTATCGGTAGACGCCCTTGTGGGCGATGGCGGGGACCATGTCGGTCGGTTCGCCCACGATGCAGGCCAACGGGCGGATACCCGCTTCCTTGAGGTCGGCGATGAGCTCCTGGACACCCAGGCATCCAACTTCCTCGTCGTAGCTCAGCGCCAAATGCACCGCAAAGGGCGCCTTGCTGTCGAGGAAGGCCTTCGCATTCGCCACCGCAAGGCCGATGAAGCCCTTCATGTCCGCACTGCCACGCGCATACAGCCTCCCATCGCGCAGGGTGGCGGACAACGGCTCCACCGACCAGTCCTGCCCGTCCCAAGGCACGGTGTCGGTGTGTCCCGAAAGGATGACGCCTGCCGGCTTGCCCTCGCCGAGGGTGGCGAACAGATTGGCCTTCGTCCGGTCGGCGTTGAAGGTCAGACGGCTCACCACACCGTGACGCGCGAGTTCGTCACGCACGAAGTGGATGAGCTGCAGGTTGCTGTTGGCGCTGACGGTGTTCATCTGCATGAGGCTGCGCGCCAAGTCCAGCGCCGCGTCGCTGGGGCGGTCGTCCGTGGTGTCATCGGTCATGGGCGCATTGTCCTGCGAGGCGCGATAGGATTCCCCAGTCATCGTCAACGCGTTGGAAGGTTCGCCATGAAGGTGTTGGACTCGATCGTGACCCAGGCAGCAAGCGTGGCGGCCATCCGCCGCGACATTCACGCACACCCTGAACTCTGCTTCGAAGAGGTGCGCACCGCCGACGTGATCGCCCGGCAGCTCACGGCGTGGGGCATCCCAATCCACCGGGGCCTGGCCAAGACAGGCGTCATCGGCATCGTTCACGGGCGCGATGGGGGCGCCGGGGCTGCACAGGGCAAGGCGCTGGGCCTGCGCGCCGACATGGACGCCCTGCCCATGCAGGAACACAACCAGTTTGCCCATGCGTCCAGGCACCCGGGCAAGATGCACGCTTGTGGCCACGACGGACACACCGCCATGCTGCTGGCGGCCGCCCAGCATTGGGCCCAACCGGAGAACCGTCACTTCGATGGCACGGTCTACCTGATCTTCCAGCCCGCTGAAGAAGGCGGCGGCGGTGCCCGCGTCATGGTGGAAGAGGGCCTGTTTGACCAGTTCCCGATGGGTGCCGTCTTCGGCATGCACAACTGGCCCGGCATGCCGGTGGGCAAGTTCGCAGTCAGTGCCGGGCCGGTGATGGCTTCCACCAGCGAGTTCAAGATCACCATCCATGGCAAGGGCTGTCATGCCGCGCTGCCACACAACGGCGTGGATCCGGTGCCGGTCGCCTGTCAGATGGTTCAGGCCTTTCAGACCATCATCAGCCGCAACAAGAAGCCCATCGAGGCAGGGGTCATCAGCGTCACCATGATTCATGCCGGTCATGCCACCAACGTGGTGCCCGATGACTGCGTGCTGGAGGGTACGGTACGAACATTCAGCACCGATCTGACCGACCTGGTTGAGCAGCGAATGCGAGCCATAGCCGAGCACACGGCGGCGGCGTTCGGTGCGAGCTGCAGCTTCGAATTTGTACGCAACTACCCCGCCACCGTCAACCACGACAAGGAGGCCGCCTTCTCAAGGGAAGTGCTCACCGACATCGTGGGTGTGGAGAACGTGCTGCCGCAGGAGCCCACCATGGGCGGGGAGGACTTCGCCTACATGCTTCAGGCCAAGCCCGGCTGCTATGTGTTCATCGCCAACGGAGACGGCACCCATCGCGAGCTGGGGCACGGCGCGGGGCCCTGCATGCTGCATAACCCAAGCTACGACTTCAACGACGACCTGATTCCGCTGGGGGCCACTTATTGGGTACGCTTGGCCGAGCGGTGGCTGGCAACGCCAACCCGCTAGCGGCCCAATCGCGCACTGCGGCAGAACCCAGGTGAATCCAACCAAGGACGCTGCCGAGTTCGGAGGTTATCGAATGCGCGCGGGCCGCGACGCGACCACCCCCGTTTACGCCGAGGCGCCTGTCCCGTCTGGCTCGGAAATCTCAATCAGGTTGCCATCTGGATCACGGATGTAGACCGATTTCAGCAGGAATCTCGCGCCGGTTCGACGCACTGGTCCGATCAGGACAGGAATGCCGTGTACCCGAAGTTGCGCCATGACCGAGTCCAGTGGCTGTGCAGCCAGAAAGCACAAGTCAAGTGAGCCCGGAGTTGGAGTCTTGGCGACCGCCACGACATCCCCAGTGCTGCCATCGGCTTGCTGCAGGTTGAACTTCTGGTCACCGAACTTCAAGGCCCAGCGGGTCTTGCCGTCGGCTCCGCCGAACTGCTCGGCTCGCATGCCGAGTACCTCTACATAGAAGCGCAGCGCCGCCTGAATGTCGGGCGTCGTGATCACAACGTGGTCGATTGAAGCAATGAGGGATTGCGACGTCGGGATGGGCTGAGTCATGGCAGTTCGACAGATGGCATCCGTGCGACGATAACCGATGCCCGTTCGGCAAGGTAGCCCGAGTTAGGCCGCACCTCAAAGCGCTTGGGAGCCGGTAGCATCACGGCCAGGCGGGCCGCCTGGTAGGGGGTGAGCCGCGCTGCCGATGTCCTGAAGTAGTGTTGGGCAGCCGCCTCTGCCCCGAAGACACCCTCACCCCACTCCACGCTGTTGAGGTAGATCTCCAGAATGCGGCGCTTGTCGAGCAAGGCTTCCAGCGCAAATGTCAGCATCAACTCCTGTCCTTTGCGCAGCAGGTGACGTTCGCCCGAAAGCAGCAGGTTCTTCGAGAGCTGTTGCGTGATCGTGGAGCCCCCCACCACGCGGATGGGGCGTGGCCCCATGCCACCGGACGCCGGGGTGGACCGGCTACCTGGTGCCATGCCCGATCGACGCTCAGCCGCCTGACGTGCCTTTTCGTTTCGGTCCCACGCCTTCTCGATGGCATCCCAGTCCACACCGTCGTGCTGGGAGAAGGCGGCGTCCTCAGAGGCGATGACGGCACGCTTGAGCGAATCGCTGATGGCCGATGCCTCACGCCAGGTCTGTCGCCACGGCAGATGCCCCTTGGTACCGAGGATGCGCCAGACCTCGCTGCGCTGGAAACTGGTGGACTCGGGGTTCACCCAAACAGCCAGGGCAATGCGGGCCACAAAAAAGACCTGCAAGCTCAGTCCGGCCATAACAATCAGTGCCGCCAACCTCCATGACGCCCTCATGACACGCCCTCAGGCTTGGTCAACCTGCGATCGCAGTTCGGCGAGCACCGCAGCGGTGTCAGGACGCATGCCACGCCAGACCTCGAACGCCTCGGCAGCCTGCTCCACCAGCATGCCGAGCCCGTCGCGCCCGACCCCTCCTTGCATGCGAACCCATTCCAGAAAACCCTGCGCTGCGGCGCCATACATCAAGTCGACACCTGTGCCACCGGGACGCAGGGTGCGCGCGGGCAGTGCCAGGACCTCTCCAGAAAGGCTCGCCGAGGTCGCGTTCACGACCAGATCAAAGCCATCGAGATCGTGCACCACTGGCGTCAGGCTGGTCACAGCCAGCCGCGCCATCAGCAGGCGCGTGCCATGGCGGGCCATCATGCCGCGATGGCGCTCAAACAACTGCTGGCAGCGGCCAACCGTCCTGTTTGCCAGCACGATCGTCTGGGGCCGCAGTGCCATCAACGGGCCGAGAACACCTGCCGCAGCCCCACCGGCACCGATCAACAGGATGCGCTTGCCGCCAAGACGAAGCCCGGCGTTGAACGTGAGATCGCGCACCAGGCCAGCACCATCGGTGTTGTCGCCGTAGATGCGTGGCTGGCCGTCGGGTGCCAGCTCGAAGCGAAAGGTGTTGACGGCCTGCGCCAGCGCGGCACGGGTGCTGAGGATGGCATTGCCTTGAGACGCCAGTTTCCACGCGTCAAACTTGAAGGGTACGGTGACGTTGCAGCCCGACAGGCCAACAGCGCCATCCGAGGGCTGGCGTAGTGCTGCGACTTCAGGCTCAAAACGCTCAAGGGGTACCAGAAACGCGTCGTAGCTGATTCGCTGTTCGGTCTGCTGTGCAAACCGCGCGTGAATCCAGGGAGAGCGGCTGTGGGCCACTGGGTTGCCAAGCACCCCGTAGCGGGCTGGCGAATGTAGGTCGTTCATCTTGATGTGAGCTTGGTTTCCAGGACTTCGTCGCGGGTGAACCTGAATCGGGAGACCACCACGATCACGTCCGCCTTGCGGCGCATCTCCTTGCTGAATTCGCCAAAGGGCGCGGCGGCGCGTACGATGGCTTCAGCTCGCCGGTCCAGCAGGCGAACACCAGAAGAATCGACCACCTCGGTTTCCAGTACCCTGCCACGCGCGTCGACCGTGACAATCATGGTCAGTTCGCCATACAGCTTCTTGCCCGCGTATTCGGGAAAGTTCTGCGTGCCACGATCTTCCACCTTGCGCTTCAGCGCATCGTAGTAGACCGCATACACCTCCTCTCTGGTGGAGGGGCTGATGTAGCGCCGCTTGGGACGCGCATTCTCCTCATTGATGCGCTTTTCGATCTCCGCCAGCAACTGAACCAGGCGCTGGCGTCGTTCTTCCTGCGCCTGGGCCTGGGGATCCAGGCGGGAGCGAGCTGGATCGGGAAGAGGGATAGAGGCGATCTGCTGGCGCAACTGCGTCAGCAGAGACTGCTGCTGGTGCTGCATCTCCTCGATCCGGCGCTGGGCGTCCTCCACCGATTCGCCATTGGCCAGCGCCACCGACGGCGGCAGAGGAGACGTCGCGCGGCCTTTGTCCCCATCGCCACCGCCTTGGAGATTGGATTGAGCAATGGCTTGTGCCTTGTCCGGGCGCTCCTTGGATTTCGCGTTGACCAACACGACATCCAAAGGGGTCTCCTGGAACACGCGATCGAACGCATCGGGATCAACGAACCGGATGGACAGAAGCCCAGCGTGCGCCAGGAGAGAAAAACCTAGCGCAAGCTGGAGGGTGGAAAGCCGTTTGGACATCGACTCGGCGAGCTCCTGAGGCGCTGAAGCTGGTTCACAACGATTGTGCCTGCGACGCGCTCGCAGGGCCAGCGCTCTCGCCAGCCTCCGCATCCGAGTCATCCACGCTGATGGCCAATGCGAGACCCGTGGCTGCAGGCAGCTCATCGTCCTCCATCAGTGCCTCGATCTCGCCCCCATCGGATCTCTCGCTGGAGGCAACAGCTTCGTCTGGGAGGCGCTCAAGCAACTGTCCATGGAACTCCAGACTCAACAGATCGATCGATACCAACCGCACACGCACCCGTGCCCCGCGGGGCACGGCATCTACACCAGCGAGGTGGAACACCAGGGGCCAATCCTGTGCCCGGGCACGTCCCTGGCCCAGCACTGTCGCCGTCAACTCCATCACACCCTCTTGCTGCAGCGCACGCAAAGTCCAGTACCGTTCAATGGCCGTCTGGAAGTCGGCGTAGGCCAGATAGGCCGCATCAAATGCACCGATTACTGCCATCAAACTGGCGTCCCGGGGCTTGAAAGGGGCAGTGAGGGCAGCGGTCGGGCCATCACGGACACAGGCCAGCAACTGCCACTGATTCACAAGATCGCAATAACGCCTCAGCGGCGACGTGCTCCATGCATACTGGTCGACACCGATTCCAGCGTGGCGCTGCGGACGGGTTCCCATGCGAACCTTCACCCCAGGCTGCAGACTGGCTTGGCTGCGGTAGATGCCAGGAACCCCGCAGTCGGCCAACCATGCGCCCCATGTGCTGTTGGCCAGGATCATGCACTCCGCCACGATCAGATCCAGTGGCGCACCACGCCGCCGCACTGCGATTTCAATGCGCTCCTCACCGCTGGGTTCTGGCGCTTCAGGGTTCATACCCACGTCCATGCCGATCAGCCGGAAGCTGTAGTCGGGTCGGTTGAACGTTTCGGGTTTGCCACGCACTAGCTCGCGCTGCGCCTTGAGATGCTTGGCCAGGTGGAACAGGAACGCCAGCTCGGAAGCAAAAGGCAGACCCGCAGCCTCGGCCGCAGCCGCGTTGACCAGATTCGTCTCACAGGCCTGGGCGTCCAGCACATCGTGACGAAGGTTAGATGCGATGACGACCTGCTCGATGCGGCTGACGCTCCGGCGTACCGCCAGAGTGTCTTCGTCAAGGCTGAGGTACAAGCTCAAGGCTGGGCGAGCCAAGCCCTCGTCGAGGCTGAACTGGTTCACGACCTCGTCTGGCAGCATGGTGATCTTGTGACCAGGCATGTAGACCGTGCTCATGCGATCTCGGGCCTGAAGTTCAATCGGGTCGCCTGGCCTGATCGCCAGGCTTGGCACTGCGATGTGGATTCCCAGGGTGACTTCACCTGTGCCTATGCCTCGCACGCTGAGCGCATCGTCGATCTCCGTCGTGCTGGAGTCGTCGATGCTGAACGCGCTCACTGCAGCATCGGCCATGGGCAGTTCAGCCACCAACTGTCCCGCCTTGACCAACCATGCCTCAGATACTCCAGTGAAGGAGGTTCCTCTAGGAAAGTGCTCGAACAGAAAACGCCGCCAGTGAAACTGATAGGCCGACTTGATCGCACCAGCGGCGCGTAGCATTTCAAGCGGCCCTTTGCCCAAGGCCCGCGCCGCTTGCACCACCGCCTTGTAGTGCGGGCCGCTCTTGTCGGGTCTGAACAAGATGCGATAGAGCTCCTCGGCAATCGGTGGCGGGCAATGGCCGGCCTGCAAGGCCGACGCCCAATCGTCAATCTGCATTTGCTGCTGGCGCTTGCGCTCAATGCCCAGCAGAGCCGCCTGAACCTGATCGGCTGGTGCACGCCGAAACCGGCCCTTGCCAGCGCGACGAAAGTAATGTGGGGCCTCTTGCAGGGCCAGCAATACAGCTGCCTGTTCGACCGGACCAGCCGATGCTCCGAAGTAGTCTGCCGCCAGCTCAACGAAGCCAAAGTCGGCGTCCCCGGCAAACTCCCACGCCAGGGGCAGGTCGATGCTCGATGCCTGCGCCTGAGCCCTCGAAATCAGTTCTGACGGGCTGGGCGACTCAAAGCGGAGCAACACAGCCTGCGCCTTCACCTTGCTGCGCTTGCCAGAGGGCAGTTCTACCTGCGCAGAAGTCTCCTGAGAGGACAGCAGGCGTCCGGCGGCAAACTTCCCGCCATCATCTATCAGTACGTAGCTCAAGGGTCAGCCTCTTTCGAGCGCTACTGTTGGCAGGCCCGCAAATCGCATCACCTCGGGCAGGTAGGTCTCGAAATCGCTGAAGGCATGGTCGCCCCCCTCCACCAATCTGAGCTGGGTCGCTGGGTAGCGCGCCAGCATCTCGCGGTAGTTGAGCACCTCATCGCCTTTCGCCGCCAGTAGAAAGTAGCGCGAGGGATGGCTCAGCCGCCCAAAGTC
>CAZRRW010000001.1:0-28084 GCA_964602505.1 uncultured Burkholderiaceae bacterium | reverse complement strand
TCTTATGTCGCCCGATATGGGCGGCGAGGTCGCGGGCAGGGTAGGCCGCAGGATTGATCAGCACACCACGGAACCCAAGCTGCTCGCACAACCGGGCCGCGTAGAAGCCCCCCAGGGACGAACCGATGACCACGGTCTCATTCGGTGGCCACTTGGCAGAGATCGACACTGCAGTCGTCATGGCTTCGCGCGGAGAGGGGGGCAGTTGCGGGCATACGAACTCCACAGCATGCCCCCCCGCCCGCGCTTCGGCCACAGCAGTGGCAAGCTGGCGCGCTTTGGTGGACTTCGGCGATGAACGAAACCCATGCAGATAAAGCACATGCCGGGTGATGCCAGCGCTCCCAAAGCCATTTCTCTGGGCTGCCAAGGCGTCGCCACCGTTGGGCGACATGAACGCCAAACCCGGCGGAATAGCCCGCCCCGCCATATTCGGGTGGCCAGAGATGGGCGCCGATACAGATCGCGCCTCTGCCTCAAACGCCTCCCTCAACGAGGCCAACAGCTTCTGATGGATCCCGCCAAAAGCCCCGTTGCTCATCACGACAATGTGATCCCCGGGGCGTGCCTGTTCGGTGATGCGGCGAACCAGATTGGACAGATCCGATTCGACGACCGCGCGTGCGCCCATAGGGGTCAGGGCCGCGGCAACATCCCATTCCACGCCGCCTGAATAGGCAAATGCGGCGTCGGCGGAGGACAGCGCCTCTGGCAACTGAGCTGCCATGGCACCGATCTTCATGGTGTTGCTTCGCGGCTCAAACACGGCGAGAAGTCGACTTCCCGTATTGCTGGCATCCAACTGGCGACGCATGCCTTCGAGGGTGGTGCGAATCGCGGTCGGATGATGGGCGAAGTCATCAAATACCCGAATGTCAGGCGCCGCCCGGGCTTGGGCGTCACGGGCAAGAGGCGCATGCACGGTTCCCACCAGTTCCAGACGTCTCCGGACGTTGCCAAACCCACACAAGGCTTCTGCCGACACCGCAGGGCTGACGCGAACATGCTCGGCGGCCACGATGACAGCCAAGGCATTCAACTGGTTGTGCCGTCCAAGCAGCTTCCAACTCACCTCCGCCACACGCTGACCGCTGTGCAGCACCTCAAACTGCTGATCAGGCCCCACAACCTGCCACGAGGCCTGTTCGCCACCGAACTCGACCCGTTCGCTCCAGCAACCTCTTGCCAGTACCCGGGACAAGGCCGACTCCGCCGAGTTGACCACCACACGTCCAGTCGAAGGAACAGTTCTCACCAAGTGGTGGAACTGTGTCTCGATGGCCGCCAGATCAGCAAAGATGTCCGCGTGGTCGAACTCCAGGTTGTTGAGGATTGCAGTCCGGGGGCGGTAATGGACAAACTTGCTGCGCTTGTCGAAAAAGGCGGTGTCGTACTCGTCGGCCTCGATTACGAAGCATTCGCCCTTGCCCAGTCGTGCGGAAACACCAAAGTTGCGCGGTACGCCACCAATCAAGAAACCTGGGGACAGCCCCGCTTGCTCCAACACCCAAGCCAGCATGGACGCAGTCGTCGTCTTACCATGGGTACCTGCGACAGCAAGGACATGACGCCCTCCGAGCACATGGTCTGCAAGCCATTGGGGTCCACTGACGTACGGTACCCCCGCATCGAGGATGGCTTCCATCAGGGGGTTGCCTCGGGACACGACATTGCCGACCACAAAGACATCTGGCTTCATGGCCAGTTGCTCGGCGCCGTAGCCTTCTATCAGCTCAATGCCCAAAGCGCGAAGCTGATCACTCATGGGCGGATACACCGCCGAATCGCAGCCCGTGACCCGATGGCCTGCTTCGTTGGCGATGGCGGCCAGCCCGCCCATGAAGGTGCCGCAGATGCCCAGAATGTGAATGTGCATAACCGATTTTCGCAGAGCAGCTTGCTATACTGTCGCCCTAGCGCGGCTGTAGCTCAGTTGGATAGAGTACTTGGCTACGAACCAAGGGGTCGTGGGTTCGAATCCTGCCAGCCGCGCCAACTTTGCACAAAGCCTTGGGGCACGCTCCAAGGCGTTTTTGTTTTGGAGGCCTTGCTTACGACTGGTTCAGTCCTTGTGCAATCGGCATCAAACCCTGCAACGGGATGACGTTCATGTTTGACCGTGAGATCCTGGCCACCGCCGCCCAGTTGGTCGTGGACGAAGGCATGGAGTACTTTTCGGCCAAGCGCAAGGCTCTGAAGCGCTTGGGTCTGCCCGAAAGAACCCCTTTGCCAGACAACGACGCATTGGAGGAAGCAGTGCGGGAACACATCCTGCTGTTTCATGCGGACACCCAGCCAAAAGAACTCGCGGCGCTACGCGTGCTCGCACTTGACTGGATGCGTCGCCTACATGCGTTTCGACCTCATCTGAGTGGTGCCGTTTGGCACGGGACAGCCACCGTCCGCAACGACATCCACTTGCAGCTGTTCTGCGATGACGGCAAGTCTGTCGAGATCGAACTCATCAACCAAGGTGAGTCTTACGACGTCAGTATCGCGAGGGGATTCCATGGTCGAGAGGTGGATGTCTTGAGCCTGCCGAGCGCGCTGACAGTACCGTCGTTCGACCCGTTGGCCCCCACCACACCCAAGGTACGCACCGGCTGTGCCACGGGTGATCGGGTGATGGTTCACTTGGCAATCCATGACTTGGACGACTTGCGTGGTGCGGTGCGACCCGATTCAAAGGGGCGGTCGCCTCGAGGGGATATGCGGGCCCTATTGGCTCTCGTAAACCGGACTGACAGCGACGCGCCCCGCTATGACTGAAGGAAATCGCTTCATCCGCTCGATCGGACTATCAGCACGCCGCACGCGGCGCAGCTGGATCGCCTGGGGCGTGGGCGGGGCGGCGGGCACGATCGGGGTCGGCGTCGCGCTTTGGTCGGATCGGCGTCTCGAGCGCGGGGATACGGGCCCAGGCGGATCGCCAACCGACACCAGCCAAGTCGGCCTATCGGCACTCTGGGAGTCCTCGTTTGCGCGACCTGATGGCGGCGAACTGCGCATGACGGCATTCAAGGCAAAGATTCTGCTGGTTAACTTCTGGGCAACTTGGTGCCCCCCCTGCGTGGACGAGATGCCGGAACTTGATCTCTTTTTCAACAAACAGCAGCCAAATGGCTGGCAAGTCGTTGGATTGGCCATCGATCAGCCCACCGCGGTACGCACGTTCCTGTCAAAAGTTCCTGTCCGATTTCCAATCGGACTCGCAGGACTGGCAGGCACCGAGATCATGCGGCAACTGGGCAATTCAAGCGGCGGCCTGCCTTTCACCGTGTTGGTGCTACCTGGCGGACAGATTGCACAGCGTAAAATGGGGAAGACGGATCTCGCTGAGCTGCAGCGATGGGCCTCGTTGGTCAAGAAGTAGCCCGATCCACCATGCACTCAAAATCAGCAGCCAGCACCACGCCGTTCTGGCGGATTTTGGGACGTTTTGATTACATTTGGGTGCATTTAATTGAAATTAAGCTACATTACCCAAATCCGACCTCGGGCTGATGTCGGTAGCTTGCGTCAGGCTACTCGACGGGCGTCACTGGACACTTCGACATGGATTTACGGAAACTCAAAACCTTGATTGACTTGGTTTCGGAATCAAACATTTCCGAACTGGAGATCACTGAAGCCGAAGGCAAGGTGCGGATCGTTCGCCAGCCCGACCAGCCCGCAGTGCCGCTGTCACCGCCAGCGGTTCTTGGGGGGGCGATGCCAGTCACGCTGACACCAGCGACGATGGCGGTCGCACCAGCAGCAGCCAGTATCCCAGTAGGGCAAACCACGTCGTCATCAGAAGGGGCGTCTGCCACCAATCCGGCGCAAGTCATCAAGTCCCCCATGGTCGGCACTTTCTACCGCGCCTCCAGCCCCGGGGCCGCAGCGTTTGTGGAGATCGGGCAGAGCGTCAAGGCTGGCGAGATCGTTTGCATCATCGAGGCCATGAAGATCCTCAACGAAATTGAGGCGGACCTGGGGGGAACTATTACTCGAATCCTCGTGGAGAACGGGCAGGCCGTCGAGTTCGGCCAACCGCTGTTTGAGATCGCCTGAATCCCAGGATCATGTTCAAGAAGATCCTGATCGCCAACCGAGGCGAAATCGCTCTGCGCGTTCAGCGCGCTGCCCGAGAGTTGGGCATCCGCTCGGTGGTGGTTTATTCGGAGGCGGACCGCGACGCCAAGTACGTGAAGCTCGCAGACGAAGCGGTTTGCATCGGCCCTGCGCCGTCGGCGCAGAGCTATCTCAACATGCCGGCGATCATTTCAACTGCGGAAGTGACCGATTCGGAAGCGATACATCCTGGTTACGGCTTTCTTTCGGAGAACGCAGACTTCGCTGAGCGCGTCGAGCAAAGCGGCTTCAAGTTCATCGGGCCAAGACCCGATTCGATTCGCCTCATGGGCGACAAGGTGTCTGCAAAGGCCGCCATGATCAAGGCGGGTGTGCCTTGTGTGCCGGGCTCAGAAGGCGAGCTGCCGGACGACCCGAAAGAGATCGTGCGGATCGCGCGGGCAGTGGGCTATCCCGTCATCATCAAGGCCGCAGGCGGCGGCGGCGGACGCGGGATGCGCGTCGTCCACACAGAGGCGGCATTGTTGCACGCCGTACAGACCACCAAGGCCGAGGCAGGAGCCGCTTTTGGCAACCCGGCGGTCTATATGGAGAAGTTCCTGCAGAAGCCGAGGCACATCGAAATCCAGGTCATGGCGGACGAGCACCGCAATGCGGTATGGCTTGGGGAGCGCGACTGCTCCATGCAGCGACGCCACCAGAAAATCATTGAAGAGGCGCCCGCGCCCGGCATTCCTCGTCGGCTGATCAACCGGATCGGTGATCGTTGCGCTGCGGCGTGCAAAAAGATCGGTTATCGCGGCGCTGGAACGTTTGAGTTCCTGTACGAAGACGGCGAGTTCTATTTCATCGAGATGAACACCCGCGTCCAAGTGGAGCACCCCGTGACTGAGTGGGTCAGTGGCATCGACATCGTACTCGCTCAAATCAAGGTGGCAGCGGGCGAGCGTCTTCCCTTCAGCCAGCGCGATATCGTCGCTCGCGGCCACGCCATCGAGTGCCGGATCAACGCTGAAGACCCCTACAAGTTCACTCCCAGTCCAGGTCGGATCACCATGTGGCACCCGCCCGGCGGGCCTGGTGTGCGCGTTGACTCCCACGCCTACACCAACTACTTCGTGCCGCCCAACTATGACTCGATGATTGGCAAGGTCATCACGTACGGTGACACCCGCGATCAGGCCTTGGCACGAATGCGCACAGCCTTGATGGAGACTGTGGTCGAAGGCATTCAAACCAACATTCCTCTTCATCGAGAGCTCTTGGCAGACGCGAAGTTCGTTGAGGGCGGCACCAGCATCCACTACCTTGAGGAGTGGATGCAAGGTCACAAGCGTTAGGTACGCCCCGCACTGTCAAGGAAGTTCTTCATGGTCGAGATGCAGCTCATCGCCAGTTCGTCAGCAGCGGCGTGGTTGAGCGATGCACTGGTCGAGATGGAGGCCCTTTCGGTATCGGTCTTGGACGCCGACGCCGACTCAAGCACCGAGAACGCCTTGTTCGGCGAGCCGGGAATGCCCCCGCCAGAAGAGGCTTGGCAGCGCTCGAAGGTACTTGCACTCTTTCATGACCGGGCGGCTTTGGATCATGCATTGAGCGTGTTGCAGTTGCAGGCAGAGTGGGGGCAAACCTCCATTGAAGAGCCCAGGGAAGTCCCTGATCAAGACTGGGTACGCTTGACGCAGACGCAGTTCGATCCTGTGGAGATCACGTCGGATTTCTGGATCGTGCCGAGCTGGCATTCGGTTCCTGTGGGTGCTCGCCGTGCCATCCGTCTGGATCCAGGGCTCGCTTTTGGCACGGGTACCCACCCCACCACTCGCATGTGCTTGACATGGATGGCCCGAAATGCGGATCAGCTATCAGGAGCGGGTGTGATGGACTATGGCTGTGGCAGCGGCATCTTGGCGATTGCCGCTTGTCTGCATGGGGCCAGCGACGTTTTTGCGGTCGACATCGATCCCGCAGCAGTGCGCTCAACGATCGAGAACGCCCAGGTCAATCAAGTAAGTGTCGCCGTTGCGGATGTCTCCGAGGCTGAGTCGGCCCATCGCCTGCGCTATGACCTTGTATTCGCCAATATCTTGGCCACTCCGTTGTGCCTGCTTGCGCCAGTTCTTTGCGGGTTGGTCAAACCCCGGGGGCGATTGATTCTTTCCGGTATTCTTGATCGTCAAGCTGGCGATCTGGGTTCCGCATATGCTCCTTGGGTGCATTTGGATGTTGCTGACCAGATGGACGGCTGGGTTCTGATGGTAGGCAGCAAAACCCGGGCACACCACGTCACCGCCATCTCCTGACGGCGCTCCATCCGACCTTTCACGCGATCAGACTGGCAGAAGAGAGTGACCCTCGCAACCCGTTGTCAGAGTTGCCAGACCGTGTTCAGGGTAGTCCGCGACCAGCTGCGCGTCTCAGGCGGGTGGGTGCGCTGTGGGCATTGCAGCGAAGTGTTCGACGCCATTGCAAGCCTGATTGAATGGCCCGACGAGTCTGTCGGCCGTGACGTGGTAGCACCTCAACTGCGCCGCGACCCGCCTGCTGCGCAAGCCACCGCTCCGGCTGCTGAACCGAACGCCTTGAGCGAACAGTTCATACCCCCTCTGAGCTCAAGCAGTGGTTCGACCGCGGCCGCGCCTGCGTTTTACGCAGAGGATGGCGCACATCGGGCTGCACTTAGCGCCACGCCCACGGGCGCGCAGCGCCCGATTCCAACCTCTAGCGGGGAAGAGCGCCAATGGCTCCCGGGAAGCGAACCTACAACGCCAGGGGTTTCAGCGGGCAGTATCACCACAGCGCCAATGGACGTTGCCGGACAGCCACAGGACGGCAAAGACGATGCAGCTTTGGCTCCGTTCACGTCCACCCAATCGCGCCAGCAGGTGCCAAGGCGATGGGCACGGGCGCTGTTATGGCTTGGCAGCGCCACGGCCCTGCTGAGCCTTGTCGGCCAATGGGCTCTGCATGAACGAGACACAGTGGCCGCCCAATGGCCAGTGACACGACCTTGGTTGCAGCAATTCTGTGAACACGTTGGCTGCGAACTGAAGCATCCGCGCGCCGGATTGGACGATCTGTCAGTGGAGTCCTCCAGCTTCAGTCGCGTACGCGGTAACTCCTACCGACTGTCACTGACCTTGCGGAACAAATCAGCCATCAGCGTAGCGGCACCTTCTATTGAGCTGACTTTGACGGATCAGCAAGACCAGGTCATCGCACGCAAGGTTCTGTCACCCTCACAGTGGGCAGGCTCCAGCTCTACGATTGCTCCAAAAGAAGATCTCTACGGCGCGCTCGCTTTCTCGACCACACTCGAACGTGTCGCTGGCTACCGTGTTTTGGCCTTTTATCCATAAGCAGCTAGCCATGCCGGCTGCACCTACTGAAAGAGATCAATGTCAGTCCTCATATGCGGTTCCCTCGCGTTTGACACCATCGCGGTCTTTGAAGGTCGATTTGGCGATCAGATCCTTCCTGACCAGATTCACATCCTGAACGTCTCGTTCCTGGTGCCGACACTTCGGCGCGAGTTTGGTGGCTGTGCTGGCAATATCGCCTACGGCTTGAAAGCACTTGGCGGGACCCCATTGCCAATGGCGACGCTGGGCCCTGACGGAAAAGACTATCTGCAGCGGTTTGAGCAGCTGGGCATTGCAACCGAGTTCATCCACACGGTGCCCAACAGCCATACGGCCCAGGCCATCATCATGACGGATCGTGACAACAACCATCCTGGCGCCATGCAGCACGCACACGAAAATGTGATCCAGGCTGATGCCCGGGTTCGGCTTGCCATCGTGGCACCCGATGGTAGAGACGCCACTCTCCAGCACGCGGATCAGCTCGCCGCGCTGGGCATACCCTTCGTCTTCGATCCTGGACAGGGTCTTCCAATGTTCAGCGGCGAGGAACTCCTGTCTCTTCTTGCGAAGGCTACTTGGTTGACCGTCAATGACTATGAGGCACGCCTGCTGAGCGAGAAGACGGGATTAAGCATCCTCGAGATCGCCAGTCGGGTTCGTGGAGCAGTCGTCACATTGGGCGCCGACGGATGTGATGTGTACGCGGACGGACAAGTCAGCCATGTCCAACCAGTGGCCGCCAGTGCTGTGGTCGATCCCACTGGCTGTGGCGACGCGTTCCGTAGCGCGTTGCTTTTTGGACTCGAACGCGGCTGGCCCCTTGCTCGTTGTGCCCAACTGGGCAATCGGGTCGGTGCCATCAAGATCGCACATCGTGGTGGACAAAGCTACACGCTCGATCAGACCGCGCTTGGCTTGTAGAGCGCCAGCAGGGCTGAATCGCCCCGGTGATCCACTAAATGTGTTGGGTCTGAAGCCGTTCGCTTGGGAATAGAGGCGTGGCTTCACCACCATGGCAGGATCACAGCTCCAGTCTTTGCGTGCCACTCCCCTGCCAGATGAACCGTAGGCTGGTCGAGATCAAATCCAAGCACAGCAAAGAGGTTTCTGGGTAGACGTATATCAGCGGAAATCACGACTCTTGCTGAGTAACCCGCCCAGCAAGGGCGTGTGGTCGATCAGACGAACCGCCACCAGGTGGCGCACCTCGCCTTCGCGCTGCCACTGACCCAGCACCGTCAGCAGGCGTGACTGCATGAGCGGGCCGCGCTGGCGCTCCACCACCTGGGGCCAGGCGATCACGTTGACCTGGCCTGTTTCATCCTCAAGCGTCACGAACACCACACCTTTCGCGGTCTCGGGCCGTTGCCGATGGGTGACGATGCCACTGGCGCGCGCCAGCCGCCCGTTTGGGTAGGTGTTCAGCACCGCCGCCGGCTGCACCTTGAAGGGCGCCAGTTGCGCCCGCAGCAGGGCCAAGGGGTGCGGCCCCAGCGTTAGGCCCAGGCTGCGGTAGTCGGCCACCACCGTCTCACCGGGCGTCGGGGCTGCCAACGCAGGTTCAGCCGGGTCTGCCGCCACGGGTGGCGAATCGGCCGCTGCCTGGGCCAGCAAGCGCGGTGCTCGCGTGTCCACCGCCTTGGCCGCCCACAGCGCCTGGCGGCGGTGGCCGCTCAAGGCACGCAAGGCGTCGGCCGCTGCCAGGGCTTCCAGGTCTTTGGCGTTCAGGGCGGCGCGGCGCACCAGGTCCTCCACCGAGGCAAACGCCCCGCCCCCCTGCCGCGCAGTGGCCACGCGCTGCCCTGCCGCCGCACCCAGCCCCGTCACACGGTTGAGGCCCAGGCGCAGGGCATGCAAGGGCTGGCCCGGTATCGGCTCCAGCGTGCAGTCCCAGTCGCTGGCCTGCACACACACCGCCCGCACCTCCACCCCATGCTCTCGCGCATCGCGCACCAGCTGGGCTGGGGCGTAAAAGCCCATGGGCTGGCTGTTGAGCAAGGCGGCCGCGAAGGCGTCGGGGTGGTGGCATTTGAGCCAGCAACTGGCGTACACCAGCAGGGCAAAGCTGGCCGCATGGCTTTCCGGAAAGCCGTACTCCCCAAAGCCCTGGATCTGCGAAAAGATGCGCTCGGCAAATTCGCGCGCATAGCCCTTGTCCACCATGCGCCCCACCAGGCGCTCATGAAACGGCCCCAGTCCGCCCTTGCGCCGCCAGGCCGCCATGGCGCGGCGCAGGGCATCGGCCTCGCCTGGGGTGAAGTCGGCCGCCAAGATGGCGAGTTGCATCACCTGTTCCTGAAAAATAGGCACGCCCAAGGTGCGCTCCAGAGCCTGGCGCACCTCGTCGCTGGGGTAGTCCACTGGCTCCTGGCCATTGCGGCGGCGCAGGTACGGGTGCACCATGCCGCCCTGGATGGGGCCCGGCCGCACGATGGCCACTTCAATCACCAAGTCGTAGAAACACCTTGGCTTCAGGCGCGGCAGCATGCTCATCTGGGCGCGGCTTTCCACCTGGAACACACCCACCGTGTCGGCGCGGCTGATCATCTGATAGGTGGCTGCGTCTTCCCTGGGGATGTCCTGCACCTCAAAGCGCGGCAAGCCCTGCTTGAAGGCCACAAAGGCCAAGGCCCGGCGGATGGCGCTCAGCATGCCGAGCGCCAGCACATCCACCTTCAGCAGGCCCAGGGCGTCCAGGTCGTCCTTGTCCCACTCGATGACGCTGCGCTCGGCCATCGCGGCGTTCTCCACCGGCACCAGGCGCGCCAGATGGTCACGGGCCAGCACAAAGCCCCCGGTGTGCTGGCTCAGGTGGCGCGGAAAGCCCACCAGCTCACGGGCGAGATCCAGCCACAGGGCCATGCGCCGCCGCTCACGGGGCTGGTGCATATCCAGGCCCAGCCCGGCCCACTGCGCGGCCTGTTCGTCCAATGCCCCGGTGCGCAGGTGGCGGTCAAACCAGTGCTGGTCCTTGGCAAGCGCGTCCACCACCTCGGGTGGCACCTCCAGCGCCTTGCCCACATCGCGCAAGGCTGAGCGCGGGCGGTAGCTCACCACCGCCGCAGCCAGCGCGGCACGGTGGCGGCCGTATTTGCGGTAGAGGTACTGGATGACTTCCTCGCGGCGCTGATGCTCAAAGTCGACGTCGATGTCGGGCGGCTCGTTACGCTCCCTGCTGATGAAGCGCTCGAACAGCACGGTCTGGCTGGCTGGGTCTACCTCGGTGATGCCCAGGCAGTAGCACACCACCGAGTTGGCCGCGCTGCCCCGCCCCTGGCACAAGATGCCCTGGCTGCGCGCCCACTGCACGATGTCGGCGACCGTGAGGAAGTAGGGCTCATAGGCCAGCTCGGCAATCAGGGCCAGCTCATGCTCGATGCCCTGACGCACCTTGTTGGGTGCACCTCGGCCTTCTTCGGGCAGACCGAAGCGCCGCACCACCCCCTGCTCCACCAAGGTGCGCAGCCAGCTGCCGGGCGTGTGCCCCTCGGGCACGATCTCTTCCGGGTATTCATAACGCAGCTCGTCCAGGGAGAAGCGGCAGCGCCCCGCCACCACCAAGGTTTCAGCCAGCCAGTCAGCAGGGAACCACTGCGCCAGACGCTCACGGGGGCGCAGGTGCTGCTCGGCGTTCTGGGCCAGCGCCCAGCCACATTGACGAACAGGGGTGTTCAGCCGAATGGCGGCCAGCGTGTCATGCAGGCGCTTGCGTGAGCGGCGGTGCATTTGCACATCGCCTGTGGCCACGACCGGCAGCTGGGTGAGGCTGGCCACCCGCTCCACCAGCCCTTGCAAAGCTTGGTCACAGGCCCACAAGCGGCGCTGCACCGAGAGCCAGGCACGCCCTGCAAACCAGGTGGCCAGCCAATGGGCCTGGGCAAACAAGGCCTCAAAGCTGGTATCGGGCTCAGCCACCAGCAAGGCCAGACAGTCAGGCAAGCCCGCCAGATAGGGAACGCCAGGGGTCTTGCCTTCCAGGTCGGCTTTGAGCGCGGTGTACTGCCCCTTGGGCGCCCGCCGCCGCGCGGTGGTGATGAACTCGGACAGGTTGCCATAGCCCCGGCGGCTGGTGGCCAGCAGCAGCAGGCGCGCAAAGCTGGGCTGCCCCAAGGTGTCGCTGGGGGCGTGCAGCTTGACTTCGCTGCCCACCACGAAGGGCAGGCCCAGCGCCTTGGCCTCGGCATGCGCCCGCACCACGCCGGCCAGCGAGCATTCATCGGTGAGCGCCAGTGCGCTGTAGCCCAGGGCGTGGGCGCGCTGCACCAGCTCCTCGGGGTGCGAGGCCCCGCGCAGAAAGCTGAAGTTGCTGCGGCAGTGCAGCTCGGCGTAGGAGGGCTTCATGGCGAACGCAGGGCTCAGCCAAAGTGCCCATGCAGGAACCAGCGCACGTGCTCAGAGCCTGGCGCCGCCCCTGAAGCGGCCTCGCGAAACACCCACAGCAAGGCGTGGCTGGACGCCTCGGCCACGTAGTAGTCGCGCTGCGTGGGCAGGCTTGGCGCAGAGCCGCCCTTGCGCTTGTCTTTGTGATAGTCGCTGGAGTCTTTGGCTTCGGGCCACCAGCCCGTCTCGATGCGCTCTGGCCCTGCCAGCAACTTAAGCGGCTGCCCATTCAGTCGGGGTTGTCCCGACTGGCAAGCCAAGGCTTGCGGCGTGGGCAGCAGACAGACCGGACGTCGGGCGTGCTGCAACTGTGGTGGCAGGTGCACGGCTTCCCGTTGAAATGGGCATTGGGCCTTGCGCTGAGCCACAGAGGGTGACGTGTATCGGGTGGCTCGCTCAGGCCGGTAGTCCGCATGCATCGCCACGCCCTGCACCTGCTCCACACCCAGGCGGGCTTGCAGGCGCTCGATCAGGCGCGTCAGGCTCAGGGAGGTGCTGGACGTCGCCGCAAAGAGCTGGGCACAAGGTGCATCCGCCGTCATGGCTTGCACACACTGCACGGTACGCAGGCTGATGGCAGCCACCGCATACGGCAAAGGTTTGTGCAAAGTCAGCCGGTTCAGACGCTCGCGCAGCAACAAGGCCAGGTGAGTCATGTCGCGCGTGGCCTGCCCCAGGGCCAGACGCAGCACCTGCGCATCGGCCTGCTCACCGATGCGTTGCAAGCGAGGTGTGGGATGCAACACCAGTTCGAGTACGTTGACCAGCATTTGACGGGCCAGCAACCATACCCCCAGATGCACCAACAAGCCTTGCACAGCCTCGAGCAAAGGCGCTGCACGGTCGGTGTACTCCCACAACTCGATCCGCTGATCAAAGTGGTGGGGCAAGGTCACAGGCTCGCGTGGGTCAGGCCTCAAGCCCAAGGCCCGATCCAGTTCCTGCAGCAAGGCCGGGCCGAAACGGCGCGACAACTCAATGCGCGGCAACCCCCAAACATGCCCCAGGCTGTACAGGCCCAAGTGCTCCAGTGTGGCCTGGTATGCCAGCGAACTGTTCAGCACACGTACAGGCAAAGCCGACAAGGCCGTCTTGAGCTCGTGCGCATGGGTTTGAGCAAAGCTCTGGGGCGGGCCAACACATTGCGCCAGCCAAGTAGCGGCCAAAGGAGTGGGGGCAATGGCGCCCTGCCAGTCAACCATCCCAGGCAGGGTGTTCAACATCTGCGCAAACCGTGTGAGCAAGGCAGTAGAGCCACCCCACAGGCGCAGACTGGCATGCACCTCCAACAACACCGTGTGAGGTGAGACAAGGCTTACCATGGGACTGAAGGTCAGGGCGGCATGACTGACCATATGAGCTCCCGGCGTAGCCTGTGCAGCTTGTGAGACCCAAGTGGCTTGCCCAGATGGAGCAGACACCTGAGGCATGAAAACCGCCACCCACCACATGGCTCGCCGCTTGGGTAAGTGCCGAATCAGCGCGTGGACACCAATTCACCATGGTGCTGCGACGCTGACGGCAGATCCCCCACGCGCAAGCGTGCCAGCATGTCTGACAAGGCCTCGTGCAGAGGCTCAGGCAATGCAGGTGCCGAGAAATTCTCGGCTTGGTAGCTTGGCAGCAGGGCCTCAACCGACTGGCGCAAGCTCACCGCCTCCGCCATAGGTAGGCCACGGCGCTTGAAAACCCTGACCGTTAAACGTTGGTCCGCAGCCGGTGACAGATGCAGGCGCCAAGGTGCCGGACTAGGCTGACAGCGCACTGATTCGTCACGAACCAGCACACTCAGCGCCGAACCCGCAGCAGCCGCTAGCTGCAGGCGACGCAGTGCGCCTGACGGCACACGCGGGGGCAACCAGCACAACACAGCAGCCGTGCAATCTGCAGCCATTGCCTGTCTGCCTGCGACTGCCGAAGGCCCACCCAGCGTGCGCAAGGCTTGTTCAGCCGCCCACAGCGCGTCTGCAACTTGTCTGGCTTGCACCAGCAAGACCGTCGACAATAAGAACCCCATGGACAGTAAGGCTGGGGCGTCAAGCATCCCCGGCGGCGCAATCAGCACAACAGGCTTGTTTGCCCGACTCAAGCTCGCCAAGACTGGAGCCAGCAGGCACCAAGCGCTCATGCCGGTATCGGTTGCATTGGGCGACAACAGTTCAGTCATCGCGCCCACAGGCCAACCGCCTGCGAGTGCAGCGTCTAGCGCAGATTGGCCGCTCGGTAATCCCAACTTCCCTTCCCCACAAAGGGAGGAACCGTATGGACGCCATGCCTGCGCAGCGCCCCAAGCGGTAACCGCAGGACTTTGAGCGAGCTTTGTGCCAGATGGAGGAGGGCAAATAGACATGTACTGTTTATTTATACAGTCTTTTAATTGTTGCTGCAACGAAGGTCTGACCTATGCAGCCAGCCCCCGGACTGTCGTCAGCCGGATTTCGCCGAATCGCCAGAATGGGGGAGCCAGACAGAAAAGGCCCATTGGGCATTGGGTACTGCACCAAACTCCCTGCCATGTCCACCGCTTCAGACCCAGTTGACCGGATCGCTCCCCCAAATTGGGCATGGGTGCTGATATCCCTGTTGCTCGGACTAGGCGCGATCTGGTTGATCCCGTACGAAGGTCATGACGGAGTGATCGTCGGGCAAGCAGTTGAATCGGGAGACTGGCGGGGTGTGCGCATGGCTTGGCTAGGCACCAACTGGGTCTTGCTATACCCCTTGTTTCGGATCAACGACTGGCTGGCTGCGCAAACCGGCGTGCCCTACTGGGTATGGGGAAAGCTGGTGCTGAGCGCCAGCGTCTGTGGCCTGGCCCATGAGGCCAGACTGCTGTCGCAGCAAGTACTGGGGCTGAGCCGGGCACAGTCCGCTTGGACAGGGGTGCTGGTACTGGTGTTCCCAGGCTGGTGCATGCTCTACGGCACCGGTTGGATGAACATCGTCTTCATGTGGGCCGTCTTCGCGGGGCATCGCATCGCCTGCCAGCGCAGCCTTGGTCTGCGGGTCTGCGGAATGCTGCTGATGCTGGCATCCCTGCAAGTCAACTCCAATCTCGTGGTGTTGCCAGCATTGGAAGCCATGCGCTGGTTGACTGGGCAGGCCGGGCCCAGGCCATGGGCAGTTGTGCGCAGCATCTGGGTGGGCGCGGCGGTTTTGGGGGTCTACGCCCTATTGCGCTGGGTCAGCCCCCCGCAAGGCCTGTATGCGGGTTACAACTCCCTGCTGTGGCCCAGCAACTGGCACAACCTGCAGCAGGTCGCCAAAGCCAGTGCCATGTTCGCCACATGGCTGGCACTTCTGATACCAGCAGTTATGGCAGCCATCTGGGCCCGACAAGGCAAGCATCTGTCCAGTGGGTACATCAGCCTGGCACCGCCCGCAACAGGACTGGGGCTCCCCTCAACCATCCGGCATGGAATGGCTGTGCTCTTGCTGGGCTTCGCCACGGTGTTCCCCTACATCATGGTCGGCAAAGGGGCCCCTCTGTTTGTTCTGCCCTGGATTCCCGTACAAGGATCAGCCCAGTCCGCAGCCTTGGCCAACACATCGACTGCCGTGGTGATGCACCTGTTTGACGGTTGGAACGCGCGTCATACTTGGCTGATGTCAGTGCCTTTGTGCATCGCCAGTGTGCTCATCGCCACCGGTGGCGCTTCACCCGTTCGAATGAAGTGGTGGGGGGTAGTCGGGGCTTGGTTGCTCAGCGCAGCATGGCTGATAACCGGGCATCACGCAAAGCTCAGTCGCTATCTGGACGAACAGTCACTGGTCAGAGCCTTGCAACTGGCTCCCGCCCCGCCAGCAGGCGAAGTAGACCTAGAGGCCAGCCCTTCGCGCCGCTGGCTTTCCACTGGAGACACCACCAACTACCTGATGTGGCGCGCCTATCGACAAAGCATATGGGCTGCCGATCTGTATTTCGAGGGAGAGCCTTCGTGGCGTGACATCCTGCTCACCCGCCGTGCGAGTTTTGCGCGCCAGCCCAGCATCCCAGGCAAGGAAAACTTGGTGACCTTGACCAATCTGATGCAGGACTATCGCTACACCGGCTGCCGTACTCACTACGTAGTGCAGTGGGTCACCCAACCGCCCTCGGCTTTGCTGACTTCAGGCTTGTGGCCTGACACCGTTTACCCTGCGGTCCTGAAGCAGCAAAGCGCGAACTGCTGACCCAACATCGTACTGGACTCCATGAAACCAACCGCCACGACCGCAGCCAATATCGATGCATGCCTCATATGCAAGCATGAGGTTCAAAATCTCCTGGATCTCGGGCCGCAGCCGCCAAGCAACCGGTTCCCAGAACCCGATCAGAACGATAACGATCAGCACCCGCTGCTGTTCGGGCAGTGCGGCCACTGCGGACTCTTCCAGTTGAAACGCCCCATGCTGCTTCCCATGCTAAGACCGCGGGTCAACTGGGTGGGCTACCGTGAGCCAGAGGATCACCTAGATGACTTGGCTGATCGTTTGGCTCGTTTGCCCGGCCTGTCAGCGAGCGCCCAGGTTGGTGGCTTGACCCACAACGATGACAGCCTCGCCGTACGATTGACCAAACGTGGCCATGCTGGAGCCACCCGAGTGACTGCACTTCAGAACAGTCATCTCGAGCGTCCTGCAATCGGGCTTGAAACCGAGCAAGCCGTCTACGCTGCGTTGACAGACCCAGCGACACACAGCCTTTGTGATTCGCAGGACATGCTGCTCGTCCGCCATGTCATCGAACACACCCACGACCCTGTGGGCTTTGCGCGCACGCTCATGTCCGTTGTTCGCCCTGGGGGCTATCTTGTGTTCGAAGTCCCCGGATGCAGCCGCTTCATCGGTGCGGGCGATCACAGCTTTCTGTGGGAAGAACACGTCAGCTACTTTTCACCAAGCACTCTTCGGGCCTGCCTTCAGGAAGCAGGCCTTGAGGTAACGCACACGCTCAACTATCCATTTACGCTGGAAGACTCTCTGGTATGCATAGCCCGGCGCCCAAGCGAACCCGTACCCGAAGAGCCTCCAGCAAACACTGCGCACGATGACCCACCGCTAGGTGAGCGCCTGCATCAGGGAGCGGTATTCGCTCGCCGCTTTGTTGAGCGACGAGAGGTTTTGCACACCAAGCTTCGCCAGTTGGAGTTGGCTGGAAAGCGGGTTGGGTTGTTTGGAGCGAGCCATCTGGGCTCCAAGTTTGTGAATTTTTTCGGCTTGGCACAGTGGCTCACCTGTGCGATTGACGACAATCCCAACAAGATAGGTAAAACATTGTCGGGCTCCCGCCTGCCCATCGTCGCCTCGTCGGTTTTGCGCCGTCTTGAAGTGGATGTCTGCTTGAGTACTCTGAATCCGGAAAGCGAACGCAAAGTACTGCCGAAGCTGACTGACTTTATTGCAGCGGGAGGCCAGTTCCGGTCAATTTTCCAGATGAGTGAACGGGCTTTCTGAGGCAACCAAGTCTGCCATGCAATCACACACCCTGCCGTCCATTCAGTGCCCACCTGCAGGCTCGACACCTTCTGAGTTGCAAGTGGTAAATCCCCATGTCGCGATCGTCACAGGCGACATCACCGAACTGCGAGCAAGGCATATCGACTGGCTCGAGGACGCTGCGCGGGCCAGCCCGCGTCATCGCGCGAGAATTTGCGCGCACCGGCAGGACGGCGACGCAGTGCACGAGATGCTCATAGCCATCACAGACCAAAGCTACGTCCGACCACACCGCCACGTAGGCAAATCGGAATCGTTTCACGTGGTTCGGGGATGCTGTGATGTGGTGGTGTTTGATGAACAAGGCGCCATTGAGAAGGTTGTTGCAATGGGGCCACCTGACTCGGGGCGCGCTTTCTTCTACCGGCTGGACTCCAGTCGCTTCCACACCCTCGTCTTGCGTACACCGCTGCTGGTGATCCACGAGGTCACCAAAGGGCCTTTCGTTGCGGGCGACAGCATCGCAGCGCCCTTCGCGCCGGAAGAGTCGGACACCCAGACGGGTGCTCTCTGGATGCAGGCACTCCATCAACAAATCGACGCCTTCGAATGTCTCAAACAAGTTTGACAGCCATGCATCCAGCGGAAAGCCCCGAACACCCCCATACCCTGGTCATAGGCGGCACCAAGGGCCTGGGCCTTGAGTTGGCTAGGTTGCTTTGCCAGCGCGGTGGCAAGGTAAGCGTTCTGGGCAGAACCCCCCCGGTTGCAGACGCACTTGCGCTGCCAGGACTGTTTGCCGTACAGGCTGATCTGAGGGATCAGGCGGCATGTCAAGTAGCCATCGAGAACGCCATCCGTCATCACGGAGTGCTGCGGTATCTTGTGTTCGCACAGCGGCACAGAGGGACAGACGATTCGTGGCGCGGAGAGATTGATGTCAGTCTGGATTCGACGCGGCGCCTTGTGGAGCAGATTGATCCCTATTGGGCGGCTGCTGGTGACCGCGCGATTGCAATGGTCAGCTCCGTGTTTGGTGATCGCGTGGGCGACGGACAGCCCATGAGTTACCACTTGGGCAAGGCTGGCATGAACCATATGGCCCGAGTCCTTGCCGTCCAGCTCGGTCCCAAGGGCATCCGCGCGAACACTGTGACCCCGTTCACCTTCCTGAAGGCGGAGTCCCGCGAGCACTATCTCCGTAATGAAGCCTTGATGAAGCTGTACGAGGAGATCGTGCCGCTCGGTCGAATGGGCAGCGCCGAAGACTGCGCGAAGGTACTGGCATTCCTGTGCAGTCCCGAGGCCTCATTTGTCACTGGGCAAAACTTGTATGTCGACGGCGGTTTGTCTCAAGTCTGGCCGGAAACCCTGGCGCGCCGTCTGCGTGGCATTTGAAACGTACCGAACCTGTGCCCATGACCGATATCAACCAAGCTCCTCAAGGCCTTTCCCGGCGCCACCGATGCCGTTTGTGTGACAGCGACCAGCTTGATCTGGCTGTTCCCATGAAACCCACTCCGCTGGGTGATCATTACGTGACGGAGAGTGACAAGGAAGTCCCGCAGGCCTTGTACCCACTCGACCTTTATCTATGTCGGAGCTGTGGTCATGTACAGAACTTGGATGTTGTCGATCCTGATCTACTGTTTCGCCACTATCACTACGTCACTTCCAGTTCGGCAAGCCTGATTGCCCACTTTGAGGCGTATGTGGGCGAGGTGCTCGATCGTACGCAGTGCAGGCCGGGAAGCCTGGTGGTGGACATCGGCAGCAATGACGGGTCGCTGCTGTCGATGTTCAAGTCTGCAGGCTTCAAGGTGCTCGGCGTCGACGCTGCCGTAAACGTTGCCGCGATCGCTACGAATCGCGGCATTCAGACGTTACCCGAGTATTTCACTGCTGAAGTGGCTGCTTCGATCGTCCGCGTACATGGCCATGCCGAGCTGGTGACTGCAAACAATGTGTTTGCGCACGCTGACCGTTTGGACGAGTTGGTACGTGGGGTCGTAGCGCTGCTGTCCGACACTGGCTGCTTCGTCTTTGAAGTGTCTTACCTAGTTGATGTCATCGACCGGTTTCTGTTCGATACCGTGTATCACGAACACGTGTCCTATCACTCAGTCGGCCCACTGCGCCAGTTCCTGGCACGATATGGACTCTGTCTCGTAAACGTACAGCGGATCGCCACCAAGGGTGGTTCGATTCGTTGCTTCGCAAGGAAAGTAGGCTACGCGCAGCCCTCCTCCATCGTGAACGAACTTGCGCAGTCTGAGAGCGTGCGTGGCTTTGGTGATTTGGCGCTGTACGCAAAGTACTCAGTCGACATCGCTGATCGTCGCAAGGCCCTGCATGCGGTCTTGCTCCAAGCGCGTGCCCAGGGAGGCTTGATTGCGGGATTCGGTGCATCGATCACGGTCACCACGCTCGTCTACAACCTCGAGCTTGTCGGCCTGATCGATTTCATTGTGGATGACAACCCGTCCAAGCACGGGCTGTTCAGCCCTGGTGCACACATTCCAGTGCTAGCGCCATCTGCCTTGCTCGATCGCAAGCCAATGCTTACGGTCATCCTGGCGTGGAACTATGCGGATCCCATCATCCGAAAACATGGTGCCTATCTGGACCAGGGGGGGTGTTTCGTGGTGCCGCTGCCTGAACTGCGCAAGATCAGCACGCAATGAAGTCATCCTCCAAGCTGCTGGTCGGCTCATCAGCCGAAATTGCACGCCGAATTCGGCAATCCCTCCAGTCTGGCGAGCGCATTGTCTTCGTTTCAGGCAACTTCAACATTGTCCACCCAGGCCACCTTCGGCTTCTTCAGTTCGCAGCCGACTGTGGCGACGTCGTAGTGGTCGGGGTGACTCCGGACGACGCCCATGCGGTACTGCTGCCGCGAGCCCTGAGGCTGGAAGGAGTGGCTGCGATTTCCTTGGTTCGACACGTGGTCGCCCTTCCTGGATCGGTTTCAGACTTTGTGGGCGAACTGATGCCCCACGTGGTTGTCAAAGGCAAGGAGTACGAAGATCGCGATAACCCTGAAAAGGCTGTCATCGAGTCATATGGGGGGCAGCTGCTGTTCGGCTCGGGCGAAGCGAGGTTCTCGTCATTTGAGTTGCTGGAACGCGAACTGCGCGAGTCAGACCGTCGGTCGATCAGGAAGCCACTCGACTTCCTGGATCGTCACGCATTCACGCTGAACGATCTGTCATCCATCGTCCGTCGGTTGGGTTCATTGAGAGTCGTCGTCATTGGTGATCTGATCGTTGATGACTACATCAGCTGCGAGCCTCTTGGCATGTCTCAGGAGGATCCCACGATCGTGGTTAGCCCCATCCACTCCGATCGGTTTGTCGGAGGAGCCGGGATTGTGGCGGCACATGCCAGAGGGCTGGGTGCGGTGACTCGGTTCGTGAGCGTATGTGGCCGCGACGAGGCTGCGCACTTCGCCGAGGAGGCCCTGCGAGGCTATGGCGTGGAGGCCCACCTTGTCGTGGATGACAGTCGTCCCACCACACTCAAGCAAAGGTTTCGCGCCAATGGCAAGACCTTGTTGAGAGTCAGTCACCTCCGGCAGCACTCCATCAATGATCAGCTGATCGACAAGTTTCTGCTGGCAGTTGAGGATGCCCTTCAGGGAAGTGACCTCTTGGTATTCTCTGATTTCAACTATGGCTGCCTGCCGCAAGAGGTCGTTGACTCGGTCACACACCGCTGTCAGCAACTGGACATACCGATGGTGGCAGACAGCCAAGCCTCGTCACAGATCGGTGACGTTTCTCGGTTCCGTGGCATGCGTTTGCTGACACCCACCGAGCATGAAGCACGGCTGGCACTTCGAGATAGCGAGTCTGGATTAGTCGTGCTGGCGGAGAGGCTTCGCGCCAATGCAGGGGCAACGCAGGTCTTCATCACCCTTGGTGCCGAGGGTCTGCTCATCAATGCCCCCGCTCTGCGAGCGGACCAGTTTCAGACGGATCGTCTGCCTGCGATGAACAGTCACGCCAAAGACCCTTCCGGAGCCGGTGACTCCATGCTGGTCAGCGCGTCAATGGCGCTGGCAGTCGGTTCCAGTGTCTGGCAGGCGGCGTACCTTGGCTCGCTTGCAGCTGCATGTCAGGTCAGTCGCGTGGGCAATCTTCCCCTTTCCGCTGACGAGTTACTGGCGGAACTCAGTAGGTGAAAGCATTTCTCCTGGCGGCGGGGGTTGGCAGCCGCCTGAGACCGCTGACGGACACGCTACCGAAATGCCTAGCTCCCGTGTTGGGCGAGCCGTTGATGGCCTACTGGCTAGATCTTCTCTTTCGGGGCGGCATAGAGCGCGTACTGGTCAATACACATCATCTGGCCAGTTGCGTAAGCGACTTTTTGGCCGCTTCACCGTGGGCCGGAAGCGTCGACACGGTCCACGAACCCAAGCTTCTTGGAACAGCCGGCACCCTCAGAGACAACCAAACTTGGTTCAGTCAGCAACCTATCCTGTTGGCACACGCCGACAACCTGACCTTGTTCGACGTCAGGGCGTTTTGGAATTCACATCAACAGCGTCCAAACGGCTGCCTGATGACGATGATGACATTCGAGACAGATGCTCCGCAAAGTTGCGGCATCGTCGAAACGGACAGTGCTGGGCGTGTGATCGCCTTCCACGAGAAGACCTCGGATCCGCCCGGTAATCGCGCCAACGCTGCGGTTTACCTAATTGAGCCCGAAGTGATTGGCCTCATTCCTGGTGGACGCGGCGAGGCCGCGGACCTGAGTACAGAGGTCATCCCCGCCTTAATGGGAAGAATTTTCGCAGTCCCGAACACAGGCTATCACCGCGACATTGGCACGCCATCAAGCTTGGCCCAGGCGCAGATCGAGTTTCCTGCAGCGCTGACGGCATGGCATCAACGGCTCAAAGGCGATTCGTCACTCTGAGCCAGCACAGGTGCAGAACCCTGCGGGCAAACTTGAGCAGGGGGGCTATACGGATCACGCGAGAACTGGAGTCTGGAGCTGGGGTCAGCAGCACCGATATTTCACGGTAGTCGCTGACCCGCAACAGTATCCGGGACAGGGCTTCTAAGTGATACCCATAGCTGGGTTCCTGTGGCGCATGTTCTCGGGCCATCGCCACTGGAAATACAAACAGACCGTGAGTGTCTCGTATGGGCTTGCCAGTAAGAAAGCGACCGATCACGCTCACAAATCGAGATAAATGTCGGCGCATGAATATGCGCTCCTCCGGGTTGTCGCGACAGCCCACGAGGACCTGCGCAGTACCAACCGCCTCGTACAAGCGATCAATGCCCTCCTCGGCAAATGCGTTGTCCCCAGGCAGTAGGCTGATCCAGGGGTATTGGGCCAGGGCAAGCCCCCGAAGATAGGCGGCTCCAACCCCCTGGTTAACAGACTGTCGCAGCACCTTGACTTCGGGACCAAGTTCTCGCCCAACCGTCTCGGCCACCTCGCTCATCCTGTCGGTTGATCCATCATCGATGACAAGGATCTCGAAAGCGTCGAGATGGTGGCTGGCTGCACGATAGGCCTCTCGGATCGTGGTCCCAATACGCGCTTCTTCATTAAGCCCCGGAATGACGATGGTGAGTTTCTTTTCGTTGGCAGGTATCACGGAGTACTCTAGTAGGTATGCGTCATTTACATGCGAATCATTGGCCTCGATAGGCCTTGCCGAACACCAGCCGCTTCAACCGAATGATGCCCGCATGTAATACAGGGAAAACGGCATTGCGCTTGGCACGGTAGCGTCCGGCAGGATCTCCCGGAACAGGTTCAATCTGTCCCCACGCTAGCAAGCGGCCCAAACGGTTATCAAGCATGCGTTCAGCGTTGTAGATCTCCCGGATCTCGGATCTCGAGATCACGCCCTCGCTGCTGCGCAGGGCTACGCTCAAAATCCGGATCCTCACTGCGGTAGCACATGGGTTGACTACGGTGAACCAGCAGTAGCCTAGTCCTGAGTACGACAGAAAATTGAGTAGCAGGATGGATAGAGCGTCAGCACTGAACAGCATTTGATCCAGTTCCGTCGCTGTCCAAAGCATCGTAGGCACTAATCCTGCTGCAAACGCGAGAATGAGCGCGATCAGGTAATTCAACTCAGGCCAGATGCGACGCATACCGATGAACAGCGTCACGTTCATGATCAATCCCGACAACGGGATCAGGGCGAGCGTCAGATTCGTCTGCGACATCATCCAACGTCCCTGAGCTTGAAGAGCTGGGTGAAGAAGTCAAAGAACGAGCCCACTCGGCGACCCGACCGGGTCAGTTGCCAGTGCTCAGCATCCACTGGCTCAAGCCACCCATTACCGACAGCCGCCGCGATACGACCCGATATCAGCGCCTCGGCGCCGTAGGTCGCAATCATCTCTTCCCGGGACAATCCATCAGCCTTCTTTGCTGCCGCAACCAGACCCAGCGAGGGACTGGAATGCTCAATCAGCGTGTAGAACGACACGTAGGACAGGGCCATCGGCCCGTAAAATACGCAAAAGTGGAGGCGTTCAACCCAAGCGGAAGCGGTCGAAGAGCCGGCGTCCAATGGGAAAGCCATCATCAGCACGGGGATGGCGCCCACGCCGAACAACGCGACCAGCCACATGGTGTGGGACTTCGGTGGCCTCAGGCGCCACCAAACGATGTGCGCCGCAATCACGGCAGCCCACAAGCCCAACGAAACCAACAACAACTTCATTTGACTGTGACGCGCTGGTCTGAATCGGCTCGGTTATCTGGCTTGGCACGAACCGCACTCAAAGCCGTCATCACGGTGACTCTTCTGGGCTGGCTCGCGCTCAAGCTGGACTGGCCGATGCTGTGGTCTCACCTGCGCCAGTTGAACCTCGCATTTTATGGGGCGGCAGTCACGGCGCTGTTCGGTCCCATCTCGCTTACGTCAATTCGGTGGCAGTTGATCTTGCGGGCACAGAAGATGCGCTTGCCACTGTCCGCTGTACTGGCCTATGACCTCATCGCACAGTTCTTCAACGCGTTCCTGCCGGGGACCACTGGTGGAGACGCGGCGAGGGCCTTGTATGCAATCCGTCAGTTCCCCGCGCAGAAAACCAACGTCGTCGCCTCTATTGTTCTGGATCGGGGCGTCGGCCTGCTCGTCCTGATGGTGTTTGGTTATCTCAGCTTAATGACCCAGCACGACCTGTTCAACCGAATCGAGGCCTTGCGGGCCTTTTCGCAAATCCTGCCAGGGCTGGCACTGACAGCCCTGGCAGGATTTGCGACGCTGTTCCTCTGGCCCAGCGACCGGTTGCCGTCCAGCTTGCGGAACCTACTCCACCGAACGATGGATCGTGGCATCTCAGGCACCCTGCTGCGCTTCCTAAAAGCCCAGCGTGCACGGCCGGGATTGCTGTTGATCATCGTGCTCGTGTCGGTGGCGTCCTACCTGTTCACCTTCCTGTCTGCATGGTTCGCCGCCCGCGCCATGGGCCTGCAGATCTCGTTCGTACAAATGATCCTGATCCTGGCCATCCTGCATCCGCTGGTGGCGCTACCTATCAGCGTGGGTGGCCACGGCGTACGTGAGGTGGTGCTGATCGCTTTGCTAGGAGCATTAGGAGCTGGAACCGCCGAGCAAGCCGTTGCCTTTTCCCTCTTGATGGTAGGGGTCCAGTGGTTTTGGAGCCTCCTCGGCGGACTGTGGTTCTTGCTGATTGGCGCCGGCAGATACACCTTGAGCCCAGACCGTCAGGCCGAGTCGTTCAGAGCATGATCAAACACCGCCCCGCCGCAGCGCCACTTCGCATGTCCGCGATGGCATCGTTGACACGATCCAGGGGATAGCGGTTGGTCAGCAGCGGGTGCAGTTGAATGCGCCCCGCCTGCAACAGGTTGTGGTACCGAGGGATATCCACCTCTGGCCTGCTTTCTCCACCGTGGGACCCGCTGATGAGCTTGCCGAAATGCAGCGGCAGAGAGTGGATGCGGATGTCCTGATCCGCCTTGGGTACGCCTACCAACACCACGCGCCCGGTGCCATGGGTCAATGCGTAGCCAAGTTCAATGATTACCGGCTGTCCTGTGTTGTCGATGAAGACATCCAGCCCCTGGGAATGTCCCGTCGCCTTCAGATAGCCGCTGATGACCTGCTCCACATCCTGGGTTCGACTGTTGACGAGATGGGTAGCGCCCATCGCCTTGGCCAACGACAGTCGATTGTCGTGAATGTCCACAGCCACCACGGGCCAAGCCCCTTTGAGGGCTGCGGCCTGCACGATATTGAGGCCAACACCACCCGCTCCGAAAACAACGACCGACTCTCCCAGCCGGATCTGGGCATTGTTTTCTGCAACACCAAAGCCGGTGGTGACGGCACATCCAAACAGGGCAGCCACTTCATGGTCGGCTCCAGTTGGCAATGGCGTGATGCGGTTCTCGGACACGACCGCATGCTCATTGAAGGTGGTCACCCAGCCCGCGTTCACCGTACGGTTCTCCCATCGGTACCTGGGTGCGCTGGCTTCGATCCCTGGACCCTTGCGCCAGTGCAGCACCACCTGGTCGCCCGGCTTCACCTTCTTCACCCCAGGCCCGCAGGCCAGTACGCTCGCCGAGCCTTCATGTCCCAAGAGATGTGGCAGAAACCTGTCTGGACCCTTGGCCCCGTCGATCTCACCGAGCTGTGAGCCGCAGATCCCGCTGACATGCACCTTCACCAGCACCTGTCCGACATCCAGGGTGTCAGGCAGTTCGATCTGGGCGATCTCAAGGGGCGCCTTCTGCGCCACCAGGATGGCGGCACGGGTGGTACGAGGAAGGTCGCTGTTCAAGAGGTTCATGAGGCCGCTCACTCGAAAAAGATGAAGGAATGGTCCCCGCTGTAGCCCGTTTGCTGAAACCACCACTGCCAAGCCTCTGGCGAATGAAACGCCTCGCAGGTGACTTGCCAGTACAGCAGGTTCGTCTTCTCAGCGTTGTTGCGCCAGGACTCGACACAGATGTACTTGTGCTGGCGCCCAACTCGCTCTATCTCACGAAGCGCGGCGTCGAGCTCATAGTTATGCAGGTTGTGCAAGGTGTTGAGTGAATAGACCAGATCGAAATGGTCATCAGGCCAGGGCAAGTGTGTCGCACTGCCGAGCACGATACGGTCTTTCACCTCGGGTTTGGCTTGCTCGATTGCGTAGGCGGAGACGTCCAGGCCATACACCTCGACTCCTGGCAACACCTTGGTCCAGTCGAACATCATGAACCCCTTGCCGCAGCCGACATCAAGGACACGGGCACCCGGCTCGAGCCGGTAATGCTCCGCCATGGCGCGGGCGACCTTCTCCCAGCGCCCTTCCATGTAGCGGTAGCCACCATAGTTGATGCGCCGATCTCCATCCCAGTAGTCGAACCCCCAATGCTTGGCCAGATCTGCGGCCTTGGCCTTCGGAAACTCCGGGTCGTTCACCCGTGCCAGATAGTCGCGTTGCGTGGACTTGTGCACCACCGACATGAAATCAACATAGGCCATGGTCAGGTCTCAAAGATTCAAGGGTTCAAACAGCGTGTCCAACAGACTGTTGGACTTGCTGAGCTGGGTGCGCTGCCGTTCGGCCAGCGTAGACGGGCTGAGATTACCCGCGAATTCACGACGGCGTGCTGCGTCCGCCAACAGCTCGTTGAGCACGATACAAGCCCATTTCAGCCGGAACACGGGGGCCAGCCGCTGCACACGCGCTTTCAACGCCGCACGGTCGCCCGGGTCGAAAACCTCCGAGAACCGCGCCCAGAACGGTCTGGCGTGATCGCGGTCGACCCGAAAGCCTGGGTGCGCAAAGAAGTCAGCCACGGTCTTCGCCGGGTCATCCCAGCCTGCGTACTCGAAATCCAGGAACGCCCACTGGCCGTATGGGCGTCGCAGCGCATTGTGAAAACCAAAGTCGGACGGCGACAAGCAACGACTCGACGAAGCAAGCGCCGTCGTAGAAGCCTCGACGGCTTGTTTTGAGATGCTCCGCAAGCTCACATCGACCTGCCTGGCCAACGCGCGAATTCGCTGAACCAGATCGTCTGTATCTGCCTTCACCTCCGGTACTGGCGAAGCCGAGTCCAGACGCCGCACGCGCTGATGCATCAAGGCCAGATGATCCGCCTCGCTGAAGCAGGCTTCGGAGGCGGCAGGCAGGGCCAGGGCCGAGGGGCTGCCGCGGTCTACGTTGATGTCCCGCAGAAAACGCCCCGCAGCGTCCACATCAGACCGCGAGACATCAGCACCCTCAGGAACCGTCTGGCCGTCCACAAAGCTGTAAAGGGCAACCCCACGCCCGCGGTCGGCGGCCAGCGGCTGGGGCACCTGTCGGACCCCCATCGCCCAGATGTGACGCAGGAACGAGAACTCCGCACCCAAACGGTCACGAGGGTCGCTGGGATGCCTGTAGTAGGCCTTGACAACGCATGCCTGCTCCGCATGGCTGATCTTCCAGATACGGTTGTTGCCGCCTCGGCGAAGCAGTTCCACACGGCACTCGGCCGCTCGCCAGTTCCGCCAGTCGTCACCCGCCGTCTGGAACAAGGCGTCCAGCCAAGCAGCGTCAGGCGTGGCGTCTGTCACGGCAGCAGCAGGCTTTGGAGTTGCACCCAGGAACCCACCTGCTCCAGCGAAGCCTCGAGCGGCGGCAACATGTGGGCCTCACCGGGGTCAAAGAGCACGGGCCGCACACCCGCCGGAAACGCCTTGGCCAGCAAGATCTCGGGAAGATCATCCACAAAGACTTCGACCCCCGTCGATTCAATGCGCTGCCATTTGGCCTCCTTCGTGAGCTCAAAGTGGGCATTCGCCGGATCAACGAGCCACCCTTGTTCGTCGTGCAGGCAAGCCGTTAACCACGCACGGGCAG